>JBDTIR010000783.1:0-28325 GCA_039936275.1 Isosphaeraceae bacterium
TCCCCGGCGATTACGACGGCGACGGCAAGGCCGATTACGCGGTCTACCAGCCCAGTTCCGGCAAGCTCTTTGTCCTGCCCTCGAACGGTTCGAGCGCCTACATTCTCCAGTTCGGCCCGACCAACAACGTCCCATATCTGGGCCCCATTAAGGCCCCGGCTAGCGTTAACGCACTCCGGATCGCGAGTTTCGCCAGGCCCACCAACCTGACCGATGTGGTCATCGACACCATCGCTGGCGACGCGACGACGTCGTTCCTCTCCTTACCGACCGACGCACGCCGCAAGAGAGCGTGATCCGAAATAAACAACGACAATCGATCTTATCGGCCCTTAACGATCACCAAAGGGCCGATAAGATCAACTCAATCGGTAGCGTCCGGTCATTTGCTGTTGATTGCAGCGAGGTGCGGATTGCGCTCGCGGAACTTACGGGCGCGGTCTTCACGGGCAAATGCTTCGGGCAGGAAGGCGATCGCCTGGTCGATCCGTTCATCAGGCTCGGCGCAACTGAACCGGAGGAACCCTCTCCCAGCCTCGCCGAAGCACTCGCCCCCCAGGCAGGCGACCCCAAAATCGTCGTCGGCCCCCTCAAGCAGGTAGAGTGCCAGGCCATGCGAAGTCAGGCCCAGGCGTTGGCAGATGGCCCGGACGTCGGGGAAGACGTAAAAGGTTCCCGCCGGTGGAACGACAGTGATCCCCTCAATCTTCGCCAACCCCGTGGTCAGACGCTCGACCTTGACCCGGAACTGATGCATGTAGTCGTCTCGGGTCGCCGAGTCGGACTCCAGGGCGGCCTGTGCTGCGCGCTGGACGAACGGCGGGCTGCATGAGGCTGAGGTATTGATGAGGGCGCCGATCGACTCGACCACGGTTGGGTGGCCTACTGCGAAGCCGATCCGCCAGCCGCTCATGCTGTACGACTTGCTGAATGTGTAAGCGGCCACGACGTGATCGAGCATTCCGGGCTGAGCCATGATGGTCTCGTGCCGGCCGTTCCAGACCATGTGGCAGTACGGTTCGTCAGAAAAGACGACCAGATCGGTGCCGCGCACCACGTCGGCGATGGCCGCCAGGTCGTCGCGGGTGGCTACGCCGCCGGTCGGGTTGTGCGGTGAATTCAGGAACAAGGCACGGGGACGCGGGTCGGTCGCCAGGAACCTGGCCACGTCGGCTGCTTGAGGCCGGAAGCCGTGCTCGGCTCGCAAGGCGACTTGCACCACCCTCGCCCCTCGGCGCTGAAGGTTGGGAATGTAGGTCGGGAAGTGCGGGCTGAAGATCAAGACCCCGTCACCAGGGTCAAGCAGCGCTTCGGCGAAATACTGTTCAAACGGCTTCGCGCCTGAGGCCGCCACGATCTGGTCGGCCGACACATCCAGGCCAAGTTCGTTGTTGACGTGTCGAGCGGCGGCGGCCCGGAAATCGGCCAGGCCCAGGCTGGGCCCATAGCCGGTTTCATTCCGCTCGATCGCCTGAATTCCAGCAGCCTTAGCATGCGGAGTCGTAGGGAACGGGCTGTCGCCGATCTCGAGTTCCACGACATCCTTGCCCCGTGCCTTCAGGCCACGCGCCAGGGCCAACACGGTGAACGCGGTCTCGGCCGTCAGACCTCGGGCAAGAGCACTAAGTCTCGGCATGGTTGGCTCGTCAGGAACGTCATGGAAGACGTCGAAAGAGGATTGATTTGAGCGATCATCAACGGTTGGGAATCGCGGGCGATCCGTTCATTGCTTTGAGGTTGTTCGTGAGTTCGAATCCCAAACTACTTGGATGCGATGGCCTGCGCCAGGGGGCGGATGATTCGAGGGATGATCCTCGACTCGACGATTTCCTCACCGACCTCGCGCTGACGGCGGAATGAGTCGAGGAACGACCGTTCCGGCCCCGCGCCCCAGTATTGCCTGACGGTGAAGTAGACACTGATCTGCTCGTCTGGGAATTCGCCTGTGCGGATCTGGTAGACATTCGTGCGCGTTTCGATCGACAGGCGGCACTGCAAGCGGCACGACTCGTCCAGTGCTAAAGTCACTGAGGGCTCATAATTGATCACCCGGCTCCCCGGCGCTTCGAGCAACCCCTCAAGCGACGGGCCAAGGCCCAGGGCCTCGGCGACCAGTTCGTCGTGGTTGCCGTGATAGGTGAAATCAAAGCCGAACATCACGTCCAGGGCCTCGCAGTCGAGCACGCTGACCGAGAGCAGGTGCGGCGCCATGTCGAGCACCATCTCGTGCTGCTGATAGGCCGCTTCAAGCGACTCCGGATTGACGTACCCCGAGCAGAGCCGCCGCTCTTCGATCGCCAACCAGCGGTAATGCCCCTGTTCCTTGTCTCCTTCCAGGACCAGGTCGCCGCTTTCGCGCGTGTAGAAGTTGCACAGCTCCGGAAAGCCTTTCTTCATTTGTTCGAAGTAGTGCAAGACGGTGTCGCGCGCGGTCGGCAACTCCATCTCGGTGTTGAGATTCATATTCACATAAAAATCGTCGGCGTCAGACGAATAGAGGTTCATCCCAGGCATCCTGAAGGCCCTCCTCCCGTCGCCTTCCGAGGCTCCGGGGGTCGGCAAGAGGTGCGCCGGCCACGCCAACGGGCGATCCAACGGCGCGGACGCGGTTCATTCCTATCAGGATAACACAGGGGGAGGCCCAGCGGAATGATGAGGCGGCTGAGACGCCAAGCAATCGGTGTCCCAGTCCAGTCCACGGATTCCGGCACGACGGCGGCCGTCCCTTGATCAAGGGCGTTGGCAAAAGCTCGACGTTTCAAAAACGGATGCGATTTCGGGTCTGAATGCGTGTTGGGGCGACCCTTCCAGCCTTGGCTAGCACCTTGGCCGAGATGGACCGCCCCATCGTATTGTTCGCAGACCAAGGGACTACGAACGTCGTGTCAAGCCCGCGACGTCAGGCCGTGACCCGACGACGACGCTCCAAGGCCCGGCGCACCGAACGGCCGACCCGCTTGGCGGCGCGGTCTACAAGGGTGAATGGGTCGTCGCCCGTGCCTTCGAGCATCACCACTCCTTTGGGAACCAGATTGACGAGGATCCGGCACTGTTTGTCGACCCCGCCGCGAGGGCCGTTGAGGTCGGTGAGACGAACCGTCACCCGATCGATCCTGGCCGCGAGCCGCCCCAGGGCGAAGTGCAGCCGGCGCTCGATGTGCGCCTTCAGGTCGTCGTTCAAGCCATAATTTACGCCATGAATTTCCAGTCGCATGCCATGATCTCCAATCGAAATAGGCCCCGTGACACGATAGCCATTGATGAGATTCAGGGGACAATCGACCTCAATCTTCCCGGATTGATCCGTTTGGGTACTCGATCACGCACTGTCTATTATAACGCGCGATACCTCTGCCCGTGACTTCACGGAGCGGCATCAAAGGACGACGGCGATGCGGGGTACAGGTTCCTCCGTTTCGAGAATGGAACGATACGTTAGACGGCCGATTCGCGCGCTGAGCGCGCGAAGCTGCGCGTGCCGACGAGTTCGCCGTGATGGTGACGGATAATCGCCCCTTCCTTGAGGTAGACGACTTCCTCGGCGATGTTGGTAGCGTGATCGGCGATCCGCTCCAGATGCCCAGCGGCGGAGAACAGGTGCAGGCCGGCGTCGAGACGATCGGGACGGACGCGGATCATCGTCTTGATCTTGTCGATCAACTGGCGGTGCTGGTGGTCAACCTCGTCGTCCAGGGCGATGACGGCGCGACCGCGGCCGGCGTCAGTCTCAACCAAGGCGTCGAGGCTGCCGCGGACCATTTCCACGACCAAGGCGGTCATAACCTCCATGTCTTCGGGAATCGGCACAACCTGGGGATCTTCGTCCAGGGCGAGCAAGCGCTGCGCGATACTGACCGCCAAGTCGGCGATCCGTTCCAGTTCATTGTTGATCTTCAAGACGGCGATCACGCGGCGCAGGTCGCTGGCCACCGGATCATGCAAAGCCAGCACACGGAGACAATCTTCCGCGATCCGAACTTCCATTCGGTCAATAATCCGGTCCCTTCGGATAACTCGCCGCGCCAGGACAGGATCATGATCGCAGAGCGAGCGAACCGAAGCCTGGATCATCTCTTCCACAAGCGCGGCGAGCTTGAGCACCGCCGTCGTCAGCCGTTTCATGTCTCGGACGAAGAGACTGGCCATCATTCCCACCACCGGGGCCCTTGGACGCCCCAAATAAGTCCTCTTTGATCTCGTTCAGCCTTGTGGACACGGAGCGTCAACCTTCAAGAATAGTGTTCCTCACGGATGGCTTCGTCCGACCCCGAGAGCACCGCGGCGCGGGAGCCGCGGGGGTGGACCAGGCTGGCCCTTGACCAGTCAAGATTCCGCAATCGCCGGTCCTGAGCCAGCGCAGGCCAGTCCGCGAAATCGAGCGCCAATTCGATCAAGTGGACCTGGACGGGAGAAAGCGGCGACCTGGACACCGGATTGGTCGTGACCAGGTCTCGGACGAACCGGCGCATCCACCCGGGGCTCAACGATTCGTCGGCTTCCGAGTCGGATCGCTTGGGAACCATTCCCGGGGCGAACCCGGCCAACCAGGCTGCAATCCCGTCCGTCACCTGGTCCCGCACCGCGCTTGCCTCCTGATCAGGTTTCATCATCAAATCGATCATGTCGTCGTATTCCTTAATGCAGAGATCCGCGGGCGGCTCAAGGTTCGGGTCGCTGTCCACCTTGCGTCCCTCTGATGCGTGATCAAGAGAACAGAGGCTGCTCGCCAGCGGCCTTGCTGTCACGGCGTCGCGGTTGTTGCCGGAGCCGAACCGCCCAAGCGGCCTTGATGTCGGCAAGGGCCTGTTCAATCTCGGCGCGCTCCTCAGGACAGTGAGCAAAATCGAGAGCACCGGTCAGTCGACGCAGCAAGTGGCTGGCCGCGTCCCGAGGTGTCGGCCCTTCCCCTCGGATTTCCGGATAATTGCGGTGGTACATCTGGGAATATCGAATGTGAAGCCAATGCCCATGCGTAACAACAATACAGTTATTTAAAATGTATGCCATCATGATCCCTCCTCAAGATGCAGTGCATTCCGTCCGTTTTCCTCGGATCAAATCATCAGCCAAGTCAGCGCCAGCCGAGTCAGGCGTGGACTAAGGCCCTACGAACCGGGCGGGACGATCCGGCCAGGCCAAGTTCGTCGTAGCTCTCGTCCAGGGTCGCTCGAGCCGGTTCGGGCGAGAATTCCTCGCACGGCCACTCATGATACCGCTGCCTTGCCCCCAGAGCGCCCGTCCAGTCGTATCCTCTGTACGACAACCTTTTGAGCGTTTCGGCCTCAATGTCACGACTGGTAAGACACAAGCAACGATCCGTCCGGCCTGTCCGCGTTCCAGGGGTGTTGATCCGGCCTTGAAGCCGGTTGTTGGTTGCGCTGGTCGAAGCGCGAACGATGGTTTCCATAGTCACGTCTGAAGTCCTTTAAAGGCGAGGGCGATGGAGGTGTGCTACCCTCGTCATCCTCCCAACGAAGCAGGCAATAGTCGTAGTGGCTGCCGACCGTGCGGCGTTGATCGGAATCCGTCCAGGTGTTAGTCAACATGGTGATTCCTCCGTGTGCATTCGAATGCTTGTTGAGCCGACCCGAGGGCGAGGCGGGCCGGCCCGACGGCCGGTTGGTCAGGCGGCCGTTCCCCGGCCCAGCGCCTGGTCCACGTCCCAGATCCGCACGGTGCCGTCGAGGCTCCCCGAGGCCAAGAGCGTGCCGTCTGGCGAGAAGGCCACGGTGTAGACGTTGCCGGTGTGACCCAGCAAGGTCGTCAATTCCTGGCCCGTCACTGTGTCCCAGAGCTTGATCGATTGATCGTGGGAGCCGCTTGCAAGGATCGCGCCATCGGGCGAGAAAGCGACGGCGGCGACCCAGCCTTCGTGCCCGCTCAAAGTCGCGCGCTCCCGCTCTTTGGCAACGTCCCAGAGCTTCACGACCCGGTCAAAGCCGCCAGAGGCCAGGGTCGCGCCGTCGGGCGAGAAATCGACCGAGATGATCCCAAAGTCGTGTCCTGAGAGATTCGCCCGCACTTTGGGAGTTGGGCCGGAGAGATCCCAGAGGCGGACCTCACCGTGGCGGATGTTCTCCATCGGGCCGGCCACAGCGGGGACCATTCCCGAGGCTGCGGCCAGCAAGCCGCCGCTTGGAGCGTAGGCGACCGACCAGATCGGCCCTTGGTGGTCTTGCAGGCAGGCCCGCTCGCGCCCCTTGGCCACGTCCCAGAGCGTCACTGATCGGCAGTCGCCGCTGGCGGTGGCCAGCATCAGGCTGTCCGGGGAGAAGGCGATCGCGTCTAACTTGCCGCTCTCACGGACCAAGGCGCGGCCACGCCCGGACTCAGAGCCCCACAACGTCACGGCGCCGAACGGGGCATCGTCGAAGCCGGTGCCCAGACCCGCGATCGACTTGCCGTCAGGCGTGAACGCGACAGCCTCGACCTCGTCCCACTCACCCCGCAGGGTTCGCTTCAGCTTGAGTTTCGCGCCGCTGAGTTCCCAGAGCTTAATCGTGCCGTCCCAGCTTCCGCTCGCGAGGCTTTGGCCGTCAGGCGCAAAGGCCACCGACGTTACGACGTTGCTATGGCTGGCCTGGCGGCTAGTCCGCGCCTTGGTTTCGATGGAAGTCGCCATTGGTTTTCAGTTCCTTTGAGAACGTGAGGATCAATTCCGTTGGTGTCGTTCCATTGGCGCGCAGTGGAACTCGTGGTTCGGTTCCAGCCCGATGCTCATTCCAAAGACACTGGCGAGCACCACTGCAACGGATCAAAACGACTTGAAAAAGACAGCGATGACCCGCGATTCTTTGGAGGGTCGTTAGAAGTGCGCTGTCAGACGTAAGACTCTATACGCGATTATGGTGCCAACAACGGAAGGAATTCAGGTCTACCACGAATTATCTTCGCTTAAATCACTATTAATTAAGGGATTATAGCGACGATTGTCGAGAGGAGGTGACGTGGTCGAACCAGACCGGTAAGGTCAGAGGACAGGACGAACTGACCGCCTAACGACCTGGCTGGTCGTCGGCCGACCAGACGGCCTTGCCAATCTGGAGGCCGAGCGTGCGGATCTTGGTTCGTAAGCTGCCCCGAGTGATTCCCAGGAGCTTTGCCGCTTGTAATTGGTTTCCTCGGGTGTGTCGAAGCACCCCCGTCACGAGCGACCGCTCCATGACCGCCAACGCCTCGGCGTACAGGTCGTGCGAGCCTGACCGCAGGCGGTCCTCCAGGAATCCCTCCCAGTCAATCGGCGCGGTTGATGGTCCTTCCGGCTCCTCGCCCCCTCGCACCGAAGTCGGCAGAAAGTCGGCGACCAGGACGGGCCCCTGCGCTCGCAAGAGCGCCTGCTTCACGACGCTTTGCAGCTCGCGGACGTTGCCCGGCCAGGAGTGGCGGCGGAGCACCTCCAGGGCGTCCGGGGCGATCCGATCCACCTCTTTGCCCAGCTCGGGGCTGAACCGTCTCACGAAATGCTCAACGAGCATCGGTACGTCTTCGGGCCGATCGCGCAAGGGCGGCAAACGGATCGTGACGATGCCGAGCCGGTAATATAGGTCGCCTCGGAATTCGCCGGCAGCGACCATCTGCGCCAGATCTCGATTGGTTGCGGCGATCACCCGAACGTCGGTCTGGACCGTTTCGTTGCCGCCAACCCGCTCGATTCGGCCATCCTGAAGCACCCGAAGCACCTTCGCCTGGGTCAAAGGGGTCATGTCGCCGATCTCATCCAGGAAGAGCGTGCCCCCCGAACATTGCTCAAACTTACCGATCCGTTGGCGGTCGGCCCCGGTAAACGCCCCTTTCTCGTGGCCGAACAACTCACTCTCCAGCAAAGGCTCGGGGATCGCGGCGCAGTTGATTGCCAGAAACGGCCCAGCGGCCCGCCTGCTGTGCTGGTAGACGGCGCGAGCCACCAACTCCTTCCCTGTGCCGCTTTCACCCAGGATGAGCACGGCAAGGTCTTGAGGCGCGACTAAGCCGATCGCCTTATAAACCTCCTGCATGGCGAGTGATCGACCAACAAGGACGTCGGTCGACCCTGGCCGCGCCTGGATCTCGTCGGGGACCAGGGCGGGAACCCGCGTCAGCCTGCTGACTTCCGCGGCACGTTCGACCAAATCGCGCACCTTGGCGACGTCGAGAGGTTTGAGCAGGTAGTCGAAGGCCCCTTGTTTCATGGCCTCGATCGCCGTCTCGGTCGTGCCATGCCCCGTAATGAAGATGACCGGAATCCGGGCGTCGATCCTTCGGATTTCGTGGAAGACCTCCATGCCGGAGCGGTCGGGCAAATTCAGGTCCAGAACCACCACGTCGGGCCGCGTCCTGGAGACGGTCTCTAAACCCTCCGCCCCGTCGGAGGCCGTCAAGAGGGTATCGTCCGGATCGGCGAACGCCCTGCGGAACGCATGCAGAATCGAAGGCTCGTCGTCAATAATCAGGATGTTTGCCATTTTGGCTCGTTCCCCCTCAAACACGTCATCGATTCGACTTGTTCCGGCCCGATCGATAGATTGATGGGCAACGAGTCACGTCCAGCCCAGAACCAGATTCTGATTGTTCTTGATCGATTCAAGAGTCCGCCGCTTGCGCTGTGGGAAGTCGAAGGATGAAACAGGCCCCGCCCTGGGGCCGGTTCAAGGCGCGGAGGCTACCGCCGTGGTCTCGTGCGATCCGTTGCGAGACGGCCAGGCCCAGCCCAAGCCCTGTCTCCTTGCTGGTGAAGAACGGCTCGTAGAGCCGGGCGAGGTGCCGGGGGGCGATCCCGGGCCCTGTGTCGAGTACCGCCAACTCGGCGAAGGTCTCTCCCTGGGGCCGGAGCTCGATCTCCAGAATACCGCCCCTGGGCATGACGTCGAGCGCGTTCAGGGCCAGGTTAACCAGCAATTGGCGGACTTGCTCGCCATCGGCCTCGACCACGACCGGGGCCAAGGGGGGAGCGAAGACTAGCCGGACCCGCTGTTTGCGAGCGCGTCCGCCGATCAGGGCAAGCGTTTGGTCCACCACCGTGGCCAGGTCAATCCGCCGACGCTCCGGCTTGGGCGGTTTGGCGAAGTCAATGAACACGTTCAACCGGCCCTCCATGCGGAGGATCTCCTGTGCGATGACGTGAAGATCCTCGACAGGCAGGCCGCGCGCCTCGGCTTCCTCGCGGTTGGTCTGGACCAGCATCTTGATCGCGGTCAAGGGGTTCCTGAGTTCGTGGGCCATGCCGGCGGCGATCTGGCCGACTTCGGCCAGTTCTTCGGCGCGCAAGACGGCCCGTTCCAGACCTCTGGCCACGCCATATCCCATCAACAGGCCGGCGAGCGAACCGATCGACCCGACCCCCGCCAAGCCCCAGGCCATCCACGAAACGGTTCGATGGAGCGTTGCTTCGGAATGCTCGATCTGCTCGGCGTTGAACCGCTCAAGTTCTCGGCAAGCCGGGATCACTTCTCTGGTCAAGACCCGAAGGGCCTGATTGTCCGCGTCCCCAAGGTCCGAAGTCGGCGTCGAGCAGAGCCGGAGGTAGCGGTCAACGCGGCTCTCCAGCCAACCCACGAGCCGGCCTTCTTCGCGCTTGTCGGAACGCTGCTTGGCCTGGGACAGCAACGGCCTGATCCGTTCGCGCAAGGTCTCCGCCTCCGCCCGGCGGTCTCCAGGCAAGACCGCCAGTTCGTCCATCACTTTCAGGAGTTCCGCGGCGATTCGCCGGCTGTTGATGTTTTCATCAAGAACCCGCACCGAGGCGGATTGTTGCTGATGCAAATAGACCGCCGCCGTGATGCACGAACCAAGAAAGAGCAAGCTCACGAACACGGTCGGACCCGCGATCCGAAACAACAGGCCGCGCGTCAGCATAGGCCCGTCCCAACCAACCAATGAGAGCGTAAATATGTTGAACACGCTTGCCTGATAAAACAGATCGACCGAAGGGATTGATCAAGATCCCGCCGAAGAAGACGGTTTCTTCAGCGTCAACCAACGGCCTCGTCCCGATGGGACTACCGCGCGCGAATGACCAAGGCTACTCGGTCTCGAGGATCTCTCCGGTCAACGAGACGCGGGCCTCGCGAACCTTGCCGTTGGAGGTCTTGCCGCGAATTTCGTAAGACATGAGTTCGCCCTTGGGATCGAGGTTCTTCCAGGCTTCCTCGAACTTCACTTGCGGCAACTCTTTGCGGGCGGAGTCCATGATCTCGGCCGGCACCGCGTCAATCTTGATGGTCTGGCGACCGAACGGGCGGACCTCGTCGCGCTCCCCACAGCCGACGCCCAGCATGATCAAGAGGAGCCAAGGGGCGAGCCGCTGACGACGTGTCTCAGTAATCATCGGAAATCACCTCTCCCGACGCCCGAGTGCTCAGGGCCTTGTAGGTTGTGTAATTCATGCCGCCCCGGAGGAACTGAACGTGGCCGTCGCAGTAGAGAAAGTGGCTGCCCCGGCCGTGCTGGCTGAGGAACTGATTCACGTCGCAGTTGGGGTCTCCAGGCCCGTTGCCTTCACCGGTGTGGCCGAGGATCATTCCCGCCCCTTCCTCTTTCCGACAGGTACCGCCGTCAGGATCGTAGGGGCTGGGAGCGCAGGTCCAGAGTAATGAGCCGGGGACCGCGCCCACCCAGGTCGCGTGCCCCTGGCCGACGTTGTGGGTCGGGGTGCCGAGCACGACCGCTTCGGGGAAACCGGCCTTGAGGTTGACGCTGCGCTCGCCGACGGCCAGGGTCTGGCTGAGACCGTCGCGGATCTCTTGCGGGGTCACGAAGCTGTTGCGAAAAAAGACGCCGTCGCCGTCCACGCCGGGCTCGCCAATGCCGAAGACACCGACGTAGTTCGCCCCCGCGACGTCGCAGATCGGGATTTGTGAGAGGTAAAGGATATTGGCGTAGATCCAGGCCGCTCCGCTGGTGGTCGTCCAGGAGTGAGGCATTCTGTCCGATGGACAGAGATAGGTCGAGATCCTCCGGAGCCGGACGGTCGCGTTGACCGGGTCCTGGATGTTGAGGTCAAACTGGATCTCGTTGGCGACGGCCGACTGTTCAAGGTCCGCCAGGATCTTGGTGGCCCAGCCCCAGCCCGGCCCGGTCTCGATCTCAAGCCGCGGGTCCCACTTCGAGACATAACCGGGAGGAAGGCCCCCATGCCGATCGACGTAGCCGGCCAGGGCCAGACCGATCTGCTTCAAGTTATTACTGCATTGCAGGCGACGGGCGTTCTCGCGCGTGAGCTGGATCGCCGGCAGCATGAGGCCGACCAGGACGCCAATGATGGCGATGACGACCAAGAGCTCAATCAGCGTGAAGCCCCGGCGCAGTGGGCGCGGCGTGGACATCAAGGGGAAGGTCTCCTCTTCTGCCCGTTGGACACCTGTGCGGAACCGTTCCCTTTAACATAACCCGTCCAATCGAGAAGGTCCAGAATTTTTATTGGACGCATGAGGGCTTCAATGCTAGAAATATCCAGTGGCAATCCCGTTGAGGCGAGCCTGACGCCGTCATCCGGGGTGGCTTTTTGAACATGTTTGCGCCGGGCGATCGTCTGCTCCTCCTCCATCGAAAGGCAACCGCACGTGAGCGACAGGACAACCCCTCGAGGCTTCACCCTGATTGAGCTCTTGGTCGTCATCGCCATTATTGGCGTCTTGATCGCCCTGCTCTTGCCGGCTGTTCAAGCGGCGCGCGAAGCCGCACGCCGCGCCCAGTGTACCAACAATCTCAAACAAATGGGCCTCGGTCTGCACAACTATGAAAGCGTCGCCGGCGCATTCCCGCCGTCGAACGCCCTCTCGGGGACGGGCAATACCGTCGCCTGGACCAACGGGTTCAGCGTCCACTGCCGCATTCTGCCGTTCATGGAACAAGGGGTCGCGTTCAATGCGCTCAACTTCAACTTCAATCACCTGAGCGCCACCAACGTCACCGTCGTCGGCATGGCGGTGAACAGCTTCGTCTGTCCGAGCGACGTCAACAAAGATAAACGCTCTCCATTCCCTCCGTTCACAGGCCTGACCGCCTCGGGAAGCGTCACCAGTTATGGCTTCTCCGCGGGCGATTGGTTTGTCTGGAACGGCTTCAACCCGCCCGAAAATCGTGGGGCGTTCGGACCAAACCGCAGCCGCTCTCTGGCCGAATTCCAGGATGGAACCAGCCAGACCTTACTGGCCAGCGACGTCAAGGTTTACCAGCCCTACCGCCGTTGCAGTGCTCAACTGGCGAACATCAGCAACCCCAACTCGGTCCCTTCGCCCATGGAGAATCCATTCACCGTCGCCCCGGAATACGGCAGTTCCAGTTGCAAGCTGGGCACGGATCACTCGCTCTGGGCCGACGGCAACACGCACGAAACCGGCATGACTACCGCCTGGCCGCCTAATAAAGCCATCATCGGCCCCAACGGTGAGGGAGACCTCGACCTGGAGACGATCCTGGTTGCCTCGGGAGGGCCGAACTTTGCCGCCATTACGGCCAGAAGCTACCACTCCGGCGGCGTCAATACCCTGATGGCCGACGGCAGCGTCCGGTTCGTCAAGAGCACCATCGCAGGCACAACCTGGCGAGCGCTCGGCACCGTGGCGGGGGGAGAGGTCGTCTCGTCCGACTCTTATTGAACAGGAAGGCCGGACCTGGTGCGCCGGAACTTCCGAAAAGGTGGGAGGGGCTGACATTCCCGCGCGGAGTGTGTATAACCCTATCATTCAGGAGTGCGAGCCGCCGCGAGACCGGGAGACGATCCAAAAATGCGATCCGAGCCGTCGCTCATGATGCCAGAACGGGATGCCGTCGTCTCGATCCTCTGGGGCCTTGCGGCGGCGGTCCTGCTGATGGTCGGAATTTATTTCGGCAGCCGCCGGTTCAAAGACTTCGATCCGGCCCTGGTCTCTTACGCGGGCGCGAGCGTGTTCGCGGTCTTCGGCCTTGGCTACCGCTACAGCATGTGGCTGCGCCGGCCGCCCACGCAGCTTTACTGGTTCCGTGGCTGGCAGCTTTTCTGGTCGCCGAAGCGGCTCGCGGGCAACCTGGTTCACCTGGTCCGGCTCTTCTGGGACAATTTTGTCCGCCAGACCTTCATCGACCGTAGGTCGCACGCCCGTTGGGCTGCGCACTGGCTGATCGCCTGGGGATGCATCCTCGCGGCGGCGGTCACATTCCCCTTGTCGTTCGGTTGGGTCCGGTTCGAGACCCCCCGCGGCACCCAGGACGTCTACAACGCCTATGCGTTTGGCATTCACCTCTCGAGTTTTCGGCTCGATAGCTGGCTCGCCCCCCTTGACGTTCAACATCCTGGTCATCTCGTCGGCCATGGTGACTGCCGGGGTGGTTTTGGCGCTCTGGCGACGCGCCTTTGACGGCGGAGTGATCGCCGTGCAGCAGTTCGTCACGGATCTTTTACCCTTGATCCTGCTCTTCGCCGTGTCGGTAACAGGGGTCTTGCTCTCGGTCTCGTCCCGATGGTTGCACGGGTATCACTACGGATTTCTCTCGCAATTCCACGCCGTGACCGTGATCTTGACCCTGATTTACCTGCCGTTCGGGAAGTTCTTTCACATCTTTCAGCGACCGGCGCAGCTTGGCGTGGATTTCTACCGCCGCCAAGGCGTTGAGTCCGGCCAGGCGACCTGCGTCCGCTGCGGCCAAGGGTTCGGCTCCCGATTGCACGTCGCTGACCTCAAGGCCGTCGAGGCGAAATTGGGGATCGACTTCCGGCTTGGCGCCCAAGGTCATTACCAGGACGTCTGCCCCCCTTGTCGCCGCAAAAACCTTGGCCTGGTTCAAGATAGTCTCTGGCAACATGGGCCACGGCTCGACGCCAATGAGGAGGTCCATACCAGTGGCGCAGCAACCCGTTGACGCTGAGACGCTGATCGAACGGTTTGGACCTCATCCCAAGAACACGCCGCCGGGCGGCTGGTCGGCCGCTCTGGGATATGACCGCATGGTGAAGACGCATTGCTGCTTTTGCGGCCAGCAGTGCGGCATCCAGCTCAAGGTGCGTGACAACAAGGTGGTCGGCTTCGAACCCTGGGAAGACTTTCCGTTTAATCGCGGCAAGCTCTGTCCCAAAGGGGTCAAACGGTACATGCAGGATGAGCATCCCGACCGCCTGACCAGCCCGCTTCAGCGCAAGGACGGCGTCGGCTTCGAGCCGATCTCCTGGGAAGCCGCACTGGACCGCACAGCTTCGGAAATCCGGAGGATTCAGGAGCGATACGGCCCCGACTCGTTCGCAATCCTCGGCGGCGCGTCCTTGACCAACGAGAAAGCGTACTTGATGGGCAAGTTCGCCAGGGTCGCCCTCCGCACGGCCAACATTGACTACAACGGCCGGCTGTGCATGGTCTCGGCCGGCGCGGCCTGCAAGAAAGTCTTCGGCGTCGATCGCAACGCCAACCCTTGGAGCGATATCCCGCTTGCCGAGGCCATCCTCGTGGCCGGGGCCAACATCGCCGAGTGCGCCCCGATCACGACCGATTACCTCTGGCAGGCTCGCGAGCGTGGGGCCAAGATCATCGTCACCGACCCCCGAATGACCCCGATCGCCAGAACGGTCGACCTGTTCATTCCGGTCAAGCCCGGCGGCGACATCGGCGTCTTCAACGGCATGCTCCATGTGATGATCGAGCGCGGCTGGATCAACCGCGAGTTCCTCGCCAACCACACAACCGGCTGGGACGAGGTCGAGGAATCGGTACGAAAGTTCACACCCGAATACGCCTCGAAGATCGCCGGCGTGCCCGCCTCAATGATCGTCAAGGCCGCCGAAATCTGGGGGCCCGCCCGGACCAGCTTCCTGATGCACTCCCGAGGGATCGAACAGCACACCAAAGGGGTACAGAACGTCCTCGCCGCGCTCAATCTGGTGCTAGCCACCGGCCGGATCGGCCGTCCAGGCTGCGGCTACGCCATGATTACCGGCCAGGGGAACGGTCAAGGAGGGCGCGAGCAAGGCCAGAAGTGCGACCAGCTCCCCGGCTACCGAGACATCGAGAACCCCGAGCATCGCGCCTACATCGCCGAAGTCTGGGGCGTCCCCGAAGAGTCGATCCCCCACAAAGGGCTCTCCGCGGTGCCGATCCTCGAAGCCATCCATGAAGGCAAGATCAAGGGTCTGTTCTCGATCAGCTTCAACCCGATGGTCTCCTTGCCCGACCACCGTTACATCGCCGAGGCCCTCGGCAAGCTCGAATTCTTCGCCACGTGCGACTTCTTCCTGTCCGAGACCGCCTACCACGCCGACGTCGTACTTCCCGGGTCATTGATCGAGGAGGACGACGGCACGACCACCAATACCGAAGGCCGGGTGATTCGCCATAAAAAGGTGGTTGATCCACCCCAAGGGGCTCGGGTGGACTGGCAAATCGTTTGCGAGATCGCGGCCCGCCTCGGCCACGCCGACAAGTTCCGCTACAATTCCCCTCGCGAGATTTTCGAAGAGCTGCGGGTCGCCTCCAAAGGGGGCGTATCTGACTATTCCGGCATCACCTGGGAGAAAATCGATGCGAACATGGGCGTCTTCTGGCCCTGCCCGAGCCTCGAACATCCCGGCACCCCCAGGCTCTACGAAGGGAATCGGTTCAACCACCCCGACGGCAAGGCGCACCTCCAGGTGGTTGACTGGCGGCCCTCGGCCGACGAGGTGGACGACGAGTACCCGATCATCCTGACCACCGGCAGGGTCGTGGCCCACTACCTCTCCGGCAACCAGACCAGGCGGATCGGCGGCCTCGTGGACCAGACCCCCGAACCGTTCTGCGAAATCCACCCGAGGCTCGCCGAGCGGCTCGGCCTGGTGGAGGGCGACTTCGTAACGGTCGAGAGCCGCCGGGGTTCGATCACGGTCCTCGCGAAAATCGTCAAGACGATTCGCCCGGACACCGTGTTCATCCCCTATCACTGGCCACTCAACCGCTCGGTGAACCACTGCACGCAACGGGCGATCGACCCGATCTCCAACATCCCTGAATTCAAGTATAGCGCCGTGCGCGTCACCAAGGCCGCGCCTTCCGATAATCCAATGGCCACAAGGGGGGCGTCGCGATGAGCGAGATGGTCTTCTACATGGACTACTCGCGGTGCATCGGCTGTCAGGCGTGCGTTCAGGCCTGCGCCGAATGCGACACGCACCGTGGACGGTCGATGATTCACCTTGAGACCATCCAGCGTCGTGAGAGCGTGCAGACCGCGCCCCAGGTCTGCATGCACTGCGAAGACCCGATCTGCGCCCGCGTTTGCCCGGCCGACGCGATCAAGCAGACCCCCGACGGCGTCACCCAAAGTTCGCTCACGCCGCGCTGCATCGGGTGCTCGAACTGCGTGCTGGCCTGCCCGTTCGGCGTGCCGAATTATTATGCCGAACTCGATCAGATGATGAAGTGCGACTATTGTTATGACCGGACGTCCGTCGGCAAGCGTCCGATGTGCGCGACGGTCTGCCCCTCAGGGGCCTTGGCGTTCATGACCCCCGAAGATTTCGCACAAACCCGGCGCGGGCACGCGATCAACGAGTGGACGTTCGGCAACGAGACGGTGCGAACCAAGGTCCGCGTGGTCGTCCCGCCTCAGGTCGAGCGAGTTCGGGTTGATCTTGTGCAGATCGGCGGGCTCGCGCCCCAAGCGGCTTCGACGGCGATCGTCGATCCCGAAGACGTGGCCGCGATGCTTGAGGAGGTCTGAGCCAAATGTCCATCGACGCCAAAAGCGAACCCGCCGCAGAACCCGTCGTCGGGCCAGAACCGGCCCGATGCCCGTTCCACCGCTGGGCTGAGGACTTCCCGATCGAGTGGGAGGCCGACCACTACGTCACCCGCCGCGAGTTGACGAAGTTCCTGACCCTGGGCTCGGGCCTACTCGTCGGAACGACCGCGGCGGTCGCCGTCGTCGGCCTGGTCGCCAAGCCCAGATCGTTTCCAGAGCGGAAGGTCGCTTCCGCGTCGGCCGTCGCCCCGGGGGGTTCATTGCTGTTCCGTTACCCGACCGACGAAGATCCGTGCATCCTGCTCAGAGATGCCGAAGGGGAGCTTCACGCATATTCCCAGGTCTGCACCCATCTCTCGTGCGCGGTGGTGCATCGACCCGATGATCAGGTCTTGTTCTGCCCATGCCATCATGGGTTCTTCTCGGATCGAGAGGGAACGGTGGTTGCCGGCCCTCCAACCCGTCGCTTGCCCAGGATCACGCTCGAGTTGCGAGGTGACGACGTTTTCGCCAAGGGTGTGGAGGTCTAACGATGCGCGATCGGCACCAAGGCACGATCCTGTTCACAGCCTTCCTCTGGCTCATCGGCATCTCGGTGGTGATCCAGTTGTGGCTGCTCGCCGCGGCGCTCGACGCGCTCTTGGCCGGTCATCGTGAGGTGCCGGTCTCAGCGGCGATCGCATCGCTGGTCTTGTTTCTCGTCAATGGCGGCTTGCTGATCTTTGTCCTGTCGTTTGACCGGCGGATTCGGCGCGCCGACGACGCCAAACGGAAGTAATCCAGGCGTTTTGGCTCTCGGACCTCGACACTCTTGGACCTTCCCGCAGACGATTTCGAAATAAAAGCGAGGTTCCGGGTGCGGTCCGAATTCGTTCAACAAGGCAAGACGCGCTGGTTTCACCTCGCCGGGTTCGAACGTCGATTGGGCAAACGGCCAGCGCAGGCGTTCTTCGCCTTTGTCAACGGCCTGCTGTCGATCAGTCTGCTGGCCGCGCTCGCCATGTGGCGAGACCAGCCCTTGATCTTCCCATCGTTAGGGCCGACGGCGTTCTTGCTCTTCTATACCCCCTTGGCACCCGGGGCTTCGCCGCGTAACACCCTGTTTGGCCACCTGATCGCGGTCTTCTGCGGTTACGGCTCGCTGGTGCTCTTTGGTCTGACCGATGACGGCCCCGCCTTGATGACGGGCATCACCGAGGCGCGCGTGGGAGCGACCGCCCTCTCATTAGCGGCGACGGCGGGCTTGATGGTCTTGTTCTCGGTCGAGCACCCGCCAGCAGGGGCGACGACCTTGATCGTCTCGCTGGGCATCCTTCGCCACCCTCGCGAACTGGTCTCACTCATGGCGGCGGTCGTCTTGCTCTGCATCCAGGGGTGGGTCATTAACCGACTCGCCGGCATTCCGTACCCGCTCTGGCGCGCCAGGCCACCGAAGCAGGCCAATTCAGAGCCGGCTCAGCCGCCTGCCGGGTCCGTTCCTTGATCGACCTCTCAAAATCCACGAGTCCTCTCCACGATGGCCGCGTTCGCAACCGTCGTGGGGTGGGTCGGCCAGGACCTTTGAAAAAGGCGGCGCGTTTCAAAGGCGGCGCGAACCACTCTCTGCCATACCCTCTTCGCGACCATTACAATAGAATGTCGGTTCGAGTGAATAACCGGATCGGGACGGTGGCAAGAGGTCTGTCCGCCGCGCGGACGTTCCCCCCACTTTTTTTTCGAAGACGATCGAAAGGGAGCCCAAGTCGTGAGCGACGGCCTGAAGCGCATTTTCGGGATCGACCTGGGGACGACCTATTCGGCGATCGCCTACGTCGATGAACACGGCAAGCCGGTCATCGTCCCCAACCAGGAAAGCGAGCGGATCACCCCCAGCGTGGTCCTTTTCGACGGCGACAACGTGATCGTCGGCAACACGGCCAAGGAGTCGGCGAAGGTCGAGCCCGACCGCGTCGTCGGCCGGGTCAAGCAACACATGGGCGACCCGCACTTTGTCTTCGAGCACGACGGCCAGGCGTACAGCCCGGAAGACGTCAGCTCATTCATCCTCCGCAAGGTCGTCAGCGACGCCGAGGTCGCGCTCGGCGGCGACCCGATCACCGACGTCGTCATCACCTGCCCGGCTTACTTCGGCACCGACGAACGCGAAGCCACCGCCAACGCCGGACGCCTGGCCGGCCTGAACGTGCGCGCCATCCTCAATGAGCCGACCGCCGCCGCGATCGCCTATGGCCTGGAACAGGCTGACGATCAGACCGTCCTGGTCTACGACCTGGGCGGCGGCACGTTTGACATTACGATGATCGAAATCAAAGACCGCTTGATTCGAGTCATTTGTACAGGCGGCGACCACCGACTCGGCGGCGCGCTCTGGGACGAGGCGATCGTCATGTACCTCGCCGACCAGTTCCGCCAGCAAACCGGCGTCGAAGCCGACCCGATGGACGACCCCGAAGTCCTCAACGACCTGTTCCTCCAGGCCGAACGCGGCAAGAAAACCCTCACCCAGCGCGACAAGGCCCCCTTCCGCGTCACCCACGCCGGACAGCAAGCCAGGGTCGAGCTCGACCGGATCAAGTTCGAGGAAATTACTCGACACCTGCTCGACCGCACCATTGAACTGACCCGCGACATGCTCAACGACGCCAAGGCGAAAGGGGCCGAACGGTTCGACAAGATCATCCTCGTCGGCGGTGCGACCCGCATGCCCCAGGTCCGCGATCGGCTCGTTAATGACTTCCGTATTGAGCCCGAAGTCTACGACCCCGATGAAGCGGTGGCCAAAGGGGCCGCGCTCTTCGGCCTCAAGGAAGCGCTTCAGGATCAGGTCCGAGAGATCATCGCGCCCAACCATCCTGAGGGCGACGCCGACCACGACGAGATTGACCTGGCGGCCATCAGTGAGGCCGAAATCAGCGAAGCGCTCGACCGGATCGAGCAGACGACCGGGTTCACCCTCACCGGTCCTGTGCGCGAGCTGGTCAGTACCCAGATCGTCAACGTGCTCTCAAAAAGCCTCGGCGTCGTGGCGAGGAACGAAGAGGGCAAGGACGTCGTCGTTTACCTCTTGCCCCGCAACAGCGAGGTGCCGATGGAGCAAACGGCCGACTTCGGCACCGACCAACCCAACCAGGAAGGGGTCGAGATCCAGGTCATGGCCGGTGAGCGCGACAGCCCAGACCCACTCGACTGCAAGGACGTCGGCACCGCGACGCTCAACCTGCCCCCGGCCTTGCCCGCGCGAAGCCCGGTGCGCGTGACCTTCGCCATCAGTCGCGACGGCCGCCTCGACGTCTCGGCCGTGGACCTGACCGGCGGCGGCTCGATCCACGTCGAGTTCGAGACCGAGGCCGTGATGCGCGCCGACGAGGTCGCCGAACGCTCGACGGCCCTGCGCCTCTTGAACGTGTCTTGAGGAATCATTCATGAGCACTGCAATCGGATTCCCGGTCAAGCCGGCCGAAGGCGAGCGCCGGTTCGTGCTTCAAGGCGTCGGCTGGGACGGCTACCAGGCGCTCCTGGCCCTCGTCGCGGACCAAGGGGTCCGTCTGACCTACGACCGGGGGAAGATCGAACTCATGTCGCCACTTTGGATTCACGAGCGATACAAGAAACTTTTCGCGTATATCATTGAGGCAATCACCGATGAACTTGATCTACCCAGGGTTGCCGCCGGCGCGTCAACGTTTAACAGCCAGGCGCTAGACCGTGGACTGGAGCCCGACGAATGTTATTACCTCGCGAGCGCCGCGATGCTCCGGCAGACCGATCGGATCGATTTGGCAATCGATCCACCGCCGGACCTGGCCATTGAAATCGAAATCACTCGAAGCGCCCTTGATCGCCCGGGCATCGATGCGGCCCTGGAGGTCCCCGAAGTCTGGAGATATAACGGTGAGTCGATTCGCGTTCTGCTCCTCGGACCGGATCGAACCTACGCCCTCTCTGAGACCAGCCGGGCGTTTCCATTCTTGCCGATGGCGGAGATCGAGCGGTTCTTGCATGACCACGACCCGAACAATGATACCCGCTGGGGCCGGGCCTTCCGCGCCTGGCTCCGCAGGGAGATCGTGCCAAGAGTGAGGGGCGAACGTTGAACCAAGGCAATCTGATTGACCTTGAGCCAGCCTCCAGAACGGGGCGACGGCCTGAGAGGACCTGCCGATGAGAATTCGCAAAGGCGTGACGCTCGCTCTCTGGCTCACGTTGGCGCTCGTGGTTGGTGGAACCCTCTTCATTCGATTAAGAGGGCGGTTACAGCTAGAAACCACCAAGAGCCGATGGTCGAGCGGCCTGGCGAACCTGCACACTCCGAACAAGAACGCTCGGCTAGCCGCGGCGCGGCAGTTGAACGCCCTGGTCCGGAAGCAGCGAAACGCCATACCCGGGTGGACCTCCTTCGATCCGACGACCCGGGCCGATTTCCAGTACATGGTCGGACTCGTCGCTGATCCCCTGGTCGACCCGACGACCCGGGAAATCCTGGCCGAGGTTGCCGCGAACCAAGAGTTCAGAGAACTGCCCGAAGAGGTGATGTTCCCCTTAACATCGGTCCTCATTGATGAGTCGGAGCCAACCCGCTTACGTTGCGCCATCGCTCGCCACGCCGTGCCCGCCGCCCAGAGAGAACCGTTTCGAGATGCGGTCCTCGCCACCTTGTCAAGCAAGGATGACGCGGTGCGCCATCTGGCGTATCTGACGCTTGCATCACTGCCAATCGATGCGGAAACCCTCGCGCCGCTCCTGAACCATGGTCTGAGCGACCCCGTTCCCTCAATCCGATTCCAGGCCGCCCAACAGGCTCAAAGTCTGGCGAACCGGGGAGACCGAACCGCCGTTGGGCTCCTGCTGCGCGCCGCGAAGGACCAGGACGAGAGCGTGCAAAAAATCGCAAGGAGCGCGATCGAACACCTCGGCCCCGTGCCGGCCGAGACCGCCCCCGACCTGATCGCGGCCCTCGACGACGCCGGCCCCAGGCTGCGGATCGCCCTGGCGTCCGGACTACTCCAAACGACTGGGCAGGTCGATCTCTATGCTCCGATCTTGATTGACGGCCTGCGATCAAACGACCTGGAGACCTGGCAGACCGCGTCCATGACGCTCTGGAGAATCGGTCGCCACCCTGAAATGCAGTCGCGAATCCTTCAAGACTTGACCATCCATGCTGGGCAAGTCCGACGACCAGTTCCGCGACCGGGCCGGACTGACCTTGGCGATGGCGGCCGGAGACTCCGACGCTTACAAGCCCTACATCGCCAACGGGCTTCGCTCGAACGACCAGGACTTGAGGTCCTGGGCCTTGATGGCGGCGTCCATGACCCAGATGCGAACGCAGTCGGGCCCACAAACAGGCCCGACACGTCTGATCGTGCAACGCGGCCTGGTCCTCATCGCCGTGATCTCTGCGCTCGCCATGATCGGTCTCTTCATCCAACTCGCACTCTCGGCCACGAGGACAAAGACTCGACCGTCCGCCCCCGACCCTGCTCCTGCCCCCACCCCCAAGCGGATCTTTGTCTTGAACTATCCCCGACGCATCCAGCTCCGGCCGATCGCCGAGCCGACCTGGACCGACCCGACGGCGATCGCCGAGCAGGTCGAAGCGCTCCAGGGGCTCAACTTCTCCGACGTCGGCCCGTTCGAAATCGCCGATTTACCGGGGGTCCGACTTTGGGGACTGGTCAACCCGACCAGGGCGATCACCGCGGCCGTTCAAGATCACCCTGAATGGGGAATCTTCCTTGTCTTGAAGACCGTCTATCAGGACGGAACAACGTATCGCCAGACCAGCACTCACCGCCTCGACCGCCCCGACCAGCGACCGGGGCACGAGTTCGTTTATGTCGAAGCGACCGACATTCCTGCACGTCTTGCCCGGTTCCTCGCCGAGCGGCCCGATCGGCCGATGCGGCCGGTCGCTTTGAATGAGTTCGCAGCGGACTTCGAGCGCGACCACGCCGACACCGTTGATTGGCGGTTCGCCCGGGGGACCATGACCGATCGGGAAATCCGCGATCTGAATCAGGTGAAAGGAAACGAAGTCACCAATGCGCAGGTCGCCGAACTTCGCCACAAACTTATCCAGAAAGGGAACAGCGAACTCGATAAGAGCCTCCGCGAACGGTTCCTTGACAGTCGCCGATTAACCGGCGAGGAGCGAGCGAAACTCGGCCCGTCCCTGGTCATCGTCCACGACGCCTTACCGGTTGTTTGGGTCTGGGAATGGTTCCCAACGCTGATCGATGACGAATTCCACGCCGAGAACCGGGTCAAGGAGTCGGCCCTTTATGACGAATCGCTCGATGGCGAATCCGCGCCCGACCAAGCTCCATCGTGGCAAACCTTGCCGCCTCGTCTGTCCTTCGTCGCGCTCAATGAACGGTTAGGCCCGGAAGCCCGCTTCGAGAAACTCGGCGCGCTGGACTGGCCGATCGAGGCCGACGTCTACATGCCACAGGCGGAATTGGCATCGGTTGAGCACGACGTGACATGATGGCGCGAACGACGTCCGGGGGTCGGACCGCTTCAAATTCAGGATCGGTGCGGAACAATGGATACGATGAAGAACGAGGAGGCCACGGCGACGGTTCGGTTCGATGGCGAGACGCTTCATCCATTGACACCGCTCGATCTGGTCCCCGATGCAATTTACGAAATCACGATCAAGGCGCGACACAAACCGGAATCGGAAGGCACTCTCTGGGAATTGCTCGAGGAATTGGCGGGCACGGTGGACGGACCAAGCGATTGGACCACGGAGCATGACCACGACTTCCACGGCACTCCCAAACGAGAACAAGGCCCCGACGCAATCATCAAAAGGGGGTAATCATCATGAATAAAACGTTAACAGTCATCTTCGATGGTGAGGTCTTCCGGCCCCGGGAACCTGTGAATTTGACGCCCAACTCGCAGTGTGTCATCGTAATCCAATCCGTGGCCGCTCCGACCAAGTCGGCGAACGCCTGGGACGTCCTGGACAAGTATACCGGGTCGATTGAGGGGCCGGGCGATTGGTCCGCCGAACACGACCATTATCTGTATGGGACCCCGAAACGGTCCTCGGAGGGGCCGGTGTGAGCGGGGGACGCTTGTTCTTGGACACCGCGTTTGTGCAAGCCTTGCTCGATCGCCGCGACCAGTATCATGCCAGGGCGCAAGCCATACGGCCACGTCTGGATTCGGCGATCGAAATTTGGATCACGGAGGCGTTGCTGATCGAGATTGGCAACGCTCTGAGCGTCTTGAACCGCTCGGCCGCCTCGGAATTTATCGAAATGTGTTATGAAACAACGAATATATCCGTCGTCCAGGTCGATACGGCCCTGCTCATACGATCGCTTCAACTCTATCAATCACGTCTCGACAAGACCTGGGGCCTGACCGATTGTATTTCGTTCGTGATGATGCGCGAGCACGGCCTGACCGAGGCCCTGACTTCCGATTCGCATTTTGTTCAGGCGGGATTCCGGGCCTTGATGCTGGAGGAATAGAGGTATGTCCAGGTTCGTCGGGATTGATCTGGGAACGACCAACTCGGTCGTGGCGTCGCGCAACGCCTACGGTCGGCCCGAGGTCATCCCGAACCGGGACGGGCAGAACGTCACGCCTTCGGTCATTTATTTCGGCACCGAACCCCCCGCGATCGGCCAGGAGGCGAAGGAATGGGCGCGGTTGGGCAACGAGGAGGTCGCCAGTTTTTTCAAGCCGCACATGGGCAGTCCGCTTTACCGGCTTCAATTCCACGGCCGCGATTATGACGCCACCGGCCTTTCCGCGATGATCCTCGCCAGGCTCAAGGAGGACGCCGAAACCAAGCTGGGCGGGCCAGTCACACAAGCCGTCATCACTGTGCCGGCCTATTTCGCCGACGCTCAGCGCAAGGCCACCATCGACGCCGGCCGTCTGGCAGGTCTCGACGTCTTGAGGATCATCAATGAGCCGACCGCAGCCGCGTTGGCCTACGGACTCCAGCAATCCGGCGTGACCGAGACCGTCTTGATCTACGACCTCGGCGGCGGCACGTTTGACGTCACCGTCGCCAGGATCAATCCCGACGAGGTCGCCGTGCTCGCCACGGCAGGCGATCACGACCTGGGCGGCAAGAACTGGGACGACCGGATCGCCACCTTCCTCGCCGAGAAGTTCGCCGCCGAGACCGGCATTGATCCACTTGACGACCCGATCGCGCTTCACGAGGTCCTCGTCCGAAGCGAGCAGGCGAAATGGACCCTCTCGGAACGGAGTTCAGCCCGCGTCACCTTGCAGCTTGGCACCGAGCGTCGAGGATATGAGTTGACCCGCAACGAGTTTGAAGGGATGACCTTCCCTTTGATGGACCGCACCCGCAGACTCACCGAGGAGGCCCTTGAGGAAGCGTCCCTGTCCTGGAAGGACCTTGCCGGCGTCTTGCTGGTGGGCGGATCGACACGGATGCCGATGGTCCGTCAGTACGTCACCCAGATGGCTGGCCAACCCCCAAGGGCCGGCGTGAACGTGGATGAAGTGGTCGCCCTGGGCGCGGCGATTCAGGCGGCGATGGTGACTGGGGAGGTGTTGGGAGACGCCCGCCCCGCGTTCACGCTCGTCGGCGCTCGGCGGATCAAGGACGTGATGTCGCACAGCCTGGGCGCCGTCGCCGTCAGCCCTGACGGCACGCGCTATGTCAATGACATCGTGATCCGACGCAACCAGGCGATCCCGGCCGAGAACACGACCACATACCTGCACGCCACCCACGGCGGGGCCAACGACCGGCTCGAAGTTTACTTGACCCAGGGGGAAAGCCCCCAGCCGCTCGATTGCTCAATCTTGGGAAAATACGTCTTCAACGGCATTCAAGCCACTGATGCCGACGTGATGATCGACTTGTCGATGTCCTACGACGTCAACGGCGTCGTCCAGGTCCAGGCCGTTCAGCGCGACACGCTCAAGACCTTGCCGATGACCGTCGAACCAGTGCCCGACGATCTGTCATGGCTCGGCCTGCCACCGCAATCCTCAACGACCGAAGGCCCGCGCGAGCCGATCCGGGTTTACCTCTTGATCGACGGCTCATCGAGCATGGCCGGCCCTCCGCTCGACGAGGCGCAAGCCGCCGCTCGCGCTTTTCTGGAAACCTGCGACTTCACCTCGACCGAGGTCGGCCTGATTTCCTTTTCCGACGAGGTCACGCTTCAGGCCGAGGCGACCGACAACGCCCGCCGAGTGCTGGCCGCCATCGTCAGGCTCACCGCCGACGGCACGACCAACCTGGCCGACGCCCTCATCTTGGCCAGGGAAAAGCTGGCCGAGGCCGATCGCGCCCGTTACATTGTCTTGTTGACCGACGGCTACCCGGACGCCACCGAGGCCGCCGTCTGGGAAGCGGCGCTCTGCCGAGAGAACGGCATCCAGATCGTCGCCATCGGCATCGGCGACGCCGACCGAGACTACCTCAGACGCCTGGCAAGCACCGAAGCCGGGTCGATCTTTACCAGACAAGGCGAACTGGTCCAGACCTTCGGCCACATCGCCCGCGTCATCGCGCAAGGCGGTAAGGCGTTACGGATTCAATAAATGAACCGTCCAGAGCGCGGAGAGGACGCTAAATTGAAACAGAAACCGATCTCAATTCGTTATCAGAACCTGAGACATGCCTATGGAATGGCGCTGTCGAGTGCGTTCGGGGCGGTCTGCGGCCTCTATTTGTATGTCGAGCTGGTGAAGGTCAATAATCTCTGGGTCAGGGACGCGGCGGCGGGGGCCTTGATCGGCGGCTCGATCGGCTTCGTGGTCAATGCGGCTGGCCCGTTTCGCGACGGCGCCTGGCTGAAGCTGGCGAGGGCCGCCACCTGGGGGACCTTGGCCGGCTCGGCTGGCGGGGCGATCGGGCTCCTGATCGGTGAAGGCGTGCTGGGCGGTTTGAAAGGGGGGACGCTCGGGCGGGCCGTCTCGTGGGCGATCCTCGGCCTTGGGATCGGTGCCAGCCAGGGAATTGCCGACCGTTCGATGCAGCGGCTCACGTTCGGCCTGATCGGCGGAGGGCTCGGCGGGTTCCTCGGCGGGTTCCTGTTCGAGCAGTTGCGCGACCGCCTGGGGAACCGCTATGACGTCAGCCAAGGGGTCGGCATGGTGGTTCTGGGCCTGGGGCTTGGGCTCTGTCTCGCGTTGGTGGAACAGGCCTTGCGCCGGGCCTGGGTCGTCGTGCTCCAAGGGCGTCAGGAAGGCCGCGCCTACTTGCTGGCCAGGAGGGTCTCCGCCTTGGGGCTCGATGAGCGCGCCGAGGTCGGACTCTTTGGCGACCCGACCATCGCTCGACGCCACGCCGAGATTGAACAAGCAGGCCCTGGCTACGTTCTGCACAATCACGACGCCCAAGGGCGGACTCGCGTCAACGGCGAACTCTTGACCGGCCCGCAACCCTTGCGCGACGGCGACAGGATCGAGCTCGGACAGACCTTGCTGGTCTTCCGACAGCGCTAGCGCAGCCCCAAAGAGGAGTTCCCCTGGATGACGGCAGCGAGGGTGGACGGCTGGTCCCTGGAAGTCGTGCGAGGCAAAGACCTCGGGCGCGTCTATGCCTTGAACGGCGAGGCGGTCGTGCTCGGCAACGATCCAGGGCCAGGGCCCGGCATCAACCTGGCCGACCAAGAAGGGAATTCTCCCAGGCGGATGGCGGCGAACCAGGCCAGGCTCGACTGCCTCGACGGTGCCTTGGTCGTTCGCGACCTCGACAGCCCTGGCGGCACGTTTATCAACCGTCAACGCTTGCTCCCGGACCAAGCTCGCCCTTTGAGCGCCGGGGACGTCATCCAGCTTGGCGGCGTGCAACTGCGGCTCGTCGCCGCTTCGAAATCGCCCCCTATGTCCGCGCCGCCTTTGCGCCCGCCAACCGTGTCCGCATCGGGTCCGATCAACCTTCGCTTACCTTCGGGCACAACCTGCCGATCCTGGGACGACGTCCTCGCCATCTCGGCGCAGCGCTGGAATGAGCTGCGCGACGACTTGACCACGGGCCGCCTGGCGGCGTCCTTGATCGCGATCGGCCAAGGGGCCTTGGCCCCGTCTCCAGAGACGCCGGGCTCACCCGACGAACGGCTCGACGCCTGGATCGCCTCCTTACCGACGACCAGGGCGAGCACGCCTGATCTGGACCTGCACCCGGCAACCCTGACCGTCAGAGCCACGCCAGGCGGAGCAACGACCAGGCGCAAGGTCCGCGTCGCCAACGTCGGCTATCGCCTGCTCCGAGCCACCGCTCGGATTGAGCCGGACGGAACCCCCTGGCTCACCATCGCGCCTGGATTCGCCGGCAAACCGTTCGTGACGGCCGAAGGAATCGACCTGCCGATCGACGTCACCAGCCCAGAATCCTTCACGGGACCACTCTCGGCCGCCCTGGTCGTCGAAAGCAACGGCGGCACGCGCCGGGTCAAGGTCGTGCTGGAACCCCCTGCCCCGACCGGAGAGCCGTTCGAGACCGAGCCGCCAACGAGTCGAGAATCGGACCTCAACGCCCGCTTGGCCCGTCTCTCGGTTCCGACCCGCTTGATCACCGCGAGCCTGATCGCGGCGGGGCTCCGCCTGGTGATCGCCCTTGTCGCTGGATCGTCGGCCTTGAGCCTTACCCCGATCAGTGTGGTGCTTGCCCTGGTCGGCCTGTTGGCAGGCGCTCTCGTGGCCTGGCG
>JBDTIR010000784.1:0-2935 GCA_039936275.1 Isosphaeraceae bacterium
AATGGGGTGCCAATGCCAACCGCCACAAGGTTAGATCCCTGGCATCGCCTGCTGAACGGCCGGCATCAGGTCGTTGTTTTCCTCGATCCGCAGCATCCGAATGTCGCGTACCGAGGCGGCAAACCAGGGCAAGGTCCGTGAGAGTTCCAGCGCGGCCAGGACGCAAGTCACGGCATTGATCGTCTCACCACCGAAGTAGACGCTACCCTGCTGCCAGGTGAAGCCCTGTCTCTGCAAGACCTTGCGGATCTCGGCGTAAGCGTTGTTGTACGGGTCGCCGTAATTGAGCTTCAGCGACTCGACGTCCATATCGAACGTGATGGCGTACAAACGGCCCTCGTAGTTCGGAAGTACCGGGAGCACCTGATCTCGCGGCTGGATCGAAGGCTTGACGAGCGTCCCGCTTGACATGGCCGCCCCCTTACAGTTCGCGTTGAATCGTAACGGTCCCGGTCCAATCGATCCAGTGTACCCGCCCAGGTGGCGCTGTCAACGGATGCCGATTCAGCGTCGCCCCAACGTCCGGTCCCATCCATGCTCGCCAGAATCAGAGCCATCGGTTCGGAACCCACATGGAGGAGTGTTCCTTGCGAATTCCAGAACGTCTTGCTTCGCATCTGACATTGACCGCAGCTCACATCAAGGGAGTATCGAATGTCGTCACACGCTGACCAGGCGACGATGATCGATCACTCAGCGAAGGACTAAACTTACCTCAGGGCACTCAAACGCCGGGCACGGCCGCCACTTCCGCCTCGGCGGGAACCAGGGGTTCGGCGACCTCAAGCGGGGGCAAATCGAGGTGTTCGGCAAGGCGCTGGACTGTCGGATCACTCATCCCAAGGGGCCAGATGTGGAAACCCCCTCGGAGCGTATTGGGAATCTCCCAGGTTCCCCAGATCCCTTTGCCTTCGTTATAGCCGTCGTAAGCCACGTCGTGCCGACCGATGTAACGCTTGGACCACCAGCATTTTCCGTCGGATAGTTGGTATTTGCCCCGGATCAAGAACTCGCCGACCCGGTCACGCCCGTCGCCGCGAACCTCGCCCTCGCGAAAGGTCAGGGTTAACTCCATCCAGTGCCGCCCCGGAGGCAAGGCGGCTTCCAGGAAGAAGCCGGTCCACGGTCCCGACGGGAATCGGTCGTCCTGCTCCACAGGAGGCTCGGCGCGTGGTTCGGAAGGCATGGATTCGTCCCCTTTTGATCCTTGGATGCCACGCCCTCGCGACGGCAAGACGAAGGCAACCGACGTGTTGTCGTAGTCTCGGATTTGCCAAGGGGCCTTGTCAAGTCAAGGACGCAGCCGCAAGGTCCCTCGAGCGATGGGCAAAGCCAGTGCCGACCCGATGGTCAAGGGGCCGCCAGCCGGTAAGAGGTCCAGATCCACCCGTTCCAAGGGGGAACCGTCGTTCAGGTCGAGACGATGCAGAGAGCCGTCGAGGCCCAGAAACCAGGCCGCACCGTCTTTGACAGCAGGAGGCCCCGCGGGCAAGGAGTCGGCCAGGTCGGCCGTCCAGAGTTTCTTGCCGTCGGGACCGAAGGCGAGCAAGCGCCCATCGGCGTCGCCCACGAAGACAAAGCCGGCGTCGCCGACCGGACCAAACCGCCTCCCTGCGTCTAACGTGTAAGCCCCCGAAGGGCTAAGGTCGCGTCCTGCCAGAACCCGGATCTTGCCATCGACTGTCGCCAGGACCAGGGCGTCGCCCGTCGAGGCGGGATCAGCCGCCAAAGGGCTGCCCAGGTCCACCGGATCGCTCGCGATCAACCGCCCGCCCGTGACGGCCGACGTCCTGGTCAAGCGCCGGACCCTGCCCGCCGAGTCGGCCAAGGCGACGGTCTCGTCATCCAGACGGATCGGAGTCCGCCAGTGCGTCGGCCGGTCGCGATCGAACGGCGGCACGAACGGCTCGGCACGCACCAGACCCGACCGAGGGTCGATCAGGTAGACCCGGCCATCCTCGCCAGGGATCAGTAGCTCCTTCCCCCAGAACAAGGGCAAGGCCGCCAACGGGCTCGGCAAGACGACCGAACGGATTTCCTTATCTCCTTCTTGAACAAGGATTTGAGGCGAACCAATCGCCGGCGCGATCACTGTCAGGCCGTCGTTGTCCAGGCGTCCGAGCGGCGACAAAGGGACCCCCGGTTCTCCAGGACCGAGCAACGGGGCGTCCACGAAGCCGCCAGCCTGGAGCAACGCTCGATCGAGCACCAAGGGGCGACCGTCCGTCGCCAGGGTCATGAGTCCTTCGCGGTCGGCCGTTGGCGTCGGGTTGGTGATCCAAGGGGTCCCCAGCACGGTTTTCCAGACAACCGAACCGTCGCCAGGGTTGACCCCCCAGAGCGCCTGGCCTGGCCCTTCGGTCCATTGCTGGGCCAGGACTTCGAGCCGACCGGCGACCTGCAAGGGGGCCCTGGCCGGCCCTGCCACGCCGAGCGTCCAGGCCGGAGTCAAGGTCCCGCGCTCGACGTCAAGATCAAGCCTGGCGGTTCGTCCCGACGCGATCCAGAGTTCCCGCTCGGTGCGTGCTCTGGCGAAGGCAGGCCCGGAAATCCGGTCCTCGGCAAGAACCTGGGCGATCGGGCTTAACGGGGCCTTCGAGTCCGGCGGGCCGACCGCGAAGGCGGCCACCCCCCCACGGTCGTCGGCCGACCAGACCACCGAGCCCGTTGACGCAGGCGTTCCCCAGGTCCAGCCAGAGACCGGCACCACCTGGACCTTGCGGGCCTTCGCACCATCGGCTTCCAGCAGTAAGACCGTCCACCGCCCTGACTTCGGCGCATGGTTCTCGGCCACGATCAGGTAAGGCCCCAGCCGCGCCGGGGTGCAGGCGATCGAGCCTGGATCGTGCCCCAGGTACTCGACCTCGACGCACTCAGGCGGGTCTCGTCGCAGGATGAACAGGCTGGAACGATCGGCCAGAACGTAGAAGAACTG
>JBDTIR010000785.1:0-3503 GCA_039936275.1 Isosphaeraceae bacterium
CCGCGCCCTGTGATTGGCATTCTTGAGATCGTGGATCAGTTGCGCCAGGTCCTCGATCGAATAGATATCGTGGTGCGGCGGCGGAGAGATCAGGGCGACCCCCGGGGTCGAGTAGCGGACCTTGGCGATCCAGGGCCAGACCTTGTGCCCGGGAAGCTGGCCTCCTTCGCCAGGCTTGGCCCCTTGCGCCATCTTGATCTGCAACTCATCGGCGTTGACAAGATAATCACTGGTGACGCCAAACCGGCCCGAGGCGACCTGCTTGATCGCGCTTCGCTTGCTGTCGCCATTGGGCAAAGGGGTGAACCGCCCAGGGTCTTCGCCGCCTTCGCCGGTGTTGGATTTTCCGCCTAGACGGTTCATGGCGATAGCGAGCGTCTCGTGGGCCTCCGCCGAGATCGAGCCGTAGCTCATCGCGCCGGTGGCAAACCGCTTGACGATCGACTCGATCGGCTCAACCTCGTTGATCGGCACCGGCGTGCGCTGGTCGTGCCGGAAGTCCATCAGTCCGCGCAACGTGCATTGGCGTTCGGCCTGCTCATCGACCAAGCGGGCGTATTGCTGGAAGATTTCGTAACGGCCGGAGCGGGTCGCGTGCTGAAGCCGGAAGACGGTCTCGGGGTTGAAGAGGTGGAACTCCCCCTCTCGACGCCACTGATACTGTCCGCCCTCGTCAAGGACCGTCGGTCCGACCATGCGAGGCTCGTAGGCGAGGCGGTGCTGGTTGAGGGTCTCCGCGGCGATCTCATCCAGACCGACGCCACCGATTCGCGAGGCGGTCTTGTCAAAATAGGTCGAGATGAAATCTTGCCGCAACCCGATCGCCTCGAAGATCTGGGCTCCTCGGTAGCTCTGGATCGTGCTGATGCCCATCTTGGACATCACCTTGACGACCCCTTTCTTGAGCCCTTTGCGGTAGCGCTTGACCGCCTCGGCATGATCGATCCCGGGGTTGATAACCCCTTGCGCAATCATGTCGTCAAGCGTTTCAAACGCGACGAATGGGTTGACCCCGCCCGCGCCGTAGCCGATCAAGAGGGCGACGTGGTGGACCTCTCGGGCGTCACCGCACTCGATCAAGAGGCCGGCACGGGTCCGCATCCCCTGGCGGACCAGGTGATGATGCAATCCCGAACACGCTAGCAGTGACGGAATAGGAGCGTGATCGGGGTCCACGCCGCGATGGGAAAGCACGATCAGGTCTACACCCGCGTTGATAGCGGCTTCGGCCTGCGTGAAGATGTCATTGAGCACCCGTTCCATGCCCCGAGGCCCTTCGGCGGCGGGGAAGACCATCGGCAAGGTGATTGACCGGAACCCTCGCCAACCGTCAAGCTGCTTCAGGCGAGCCATCTCGTCGTTGTCGAGGACCGGCGTGTCGATCGCAATCTGACGGGCGCTTTGGGGCGTCGGCGTCAGGAGGTTCTCCTCACCGCCGAGCACTGTCAGGACTGACGTGACCAACTCTTCGCGGATCGCGTCGAGCGGCGGGTTGGTCACTTGCGCAAATAATTGTTTGAAGTAATTGAACAACGATTGCGGCCGGTCGGACAGCACCGCCAGGGGGGTGTCAGTCCCCATCGAGCCGAGGGCTTCCGCACCGGTGTTGCCCATCGGCCCGAGGATGTACTTGAGGTCTTCGGCCGTGAAGCCGTACGCCTTCTGGCGATGGAGCAAGGTTTCGTGGTTGGGGCCTGGAACGTGGGGCGCTTCGGGCAGGTCGGCCAGTTGGACCCGGTATTCCGAGAGCCAACGACCGTAAGGAGCCTCAGCGGCGACCGCGTGCTTCAACTCGTCGTCGTCAAGAATCCGGCCTTGCTCCAGGTCCACCAGAAACATCTTGCCGGGTTCGAGCCGCCCCTTGCTCACGACCTGATCGGGCGGAATGTCGAGCACGCCCGATTCGCTGGCCATGATCACCCGGCCGTCTTTGGTGACGCAGTAGCGACCGGGACGCAGGCCGTTGCGGTCAAGCACCGCGCCGATTGCCCGTCCGTCGGTGAACCCGATCGACGCCGGGCCGTCCCAAGGTTCCATCAACGACGCATGGTAGGCATAAAAATCCTTCTTGGCCTGAGACATGGTTTCATGATTTTCCCAAGGCTCGGGCACGAGCATCATCAACGTCCGCGCCAGGCCGAACCCGGACTGGACCAGCAATTCGACCGCATGGTCCAGGCAGGCCGTGTCGCTGAGTCCTTCGCGGATGATCGGCAAGAGCTTGGCGACGTCCCCGGGCTCGTACAGGTCCGACGCGAAGAGCGCCTCTCGCGCCCGCATCCAGTTGATGTTGCCGCGCAAGGTGTTGATCTCGCCGTTGTGCGAGATCAAGCGGTACGGGTGCGCCAGCTCCCAGCTCGGAAACGTGTTGGTGCTGAACCGGGAATGGAACAGGCAAAGGGCGCTGGCAAGCCGGTCGTCGCCGAAGTCGTCGGCGAAGTAATCGGCGAGTTGCCCGGGAGTGAGCATCCCCTTGTAGACCAGGGTTCGGCTCGACAGGCTGGCGAAGTAGAAGAACTTGTGATCGTCCAGGCCAGAACTCTCAATGGCCGTTTCAAACCGCTTGCGGATGACGAACAGTTTGCGCTCGAACTGATCCTGGTCGTCGTAATGCGACTCGATGAACACATGGAACATCGCGGGCTCGACCGCCAAGGCGCTGGCGCCGAGGGTCTGGTTGTCGGTCTTGAGCTGTCGCCAACCCAGCACCTTCAAGCCTTCCTGACGCACGATGTCTTCAAAGAGGGCCTTGCCGAACGCTTGTGGGCCGGGCTCCGGCGAAGTGAACAAGGCGCCGACACCGTAACGGCCGGGCTCGGGCAACGCAATTCCCAAGGGGCGGCAGCGCTCTTGAAGGAACGCGTGCGGAATCTGGATCAAGAGCCCCGCACCGTCGCCTGTGTTGTTCTCGCAGCCGCAGGCCCCCCGGTGGTTGAGATTTTTCAGGGCTGTCAGGCCGTCGCGGACGATCGCATGCGAAGGGCGGTTTTTCAAGTCAACCACGAACCCCACGCCGCAAGCGTCGTGCTCGTTCCGGGGGTCGTACAGCCCTTGAGTCGTCGGCAGGCGGGTGTTCATTGGTCATTCACCTTTCAATTCAATCGCGGTCGGGGCCGTGAGCCGAGGGTTCGGCAAGAGTTCAGCGAGATTTGGTCAAAGGAGGAAAGAGGGAAACGCGGGTGTTGAGGACCACACCCGGTTTTCGTGACGTGTGGTCGCACCTACCCTGTTATTGCGTCGTTCCGGCGGCGACATGCCCCGAGCCGACAGCAGCGACCGGGTCGTCCGGGGCGAGCAGGAGCTTGAGGAACCGCGACGCGGTTAGGCCCAGTGTGCCGCTGCCTCGGTGCAGGATCGCTAGCGGGCGATAGAAGGGACGGCCACGGAACGGAACCGCGACCAGGGTACCGGCCTCGACCTCTCGCGAAAGGGTCGGACGGGGCAGGATCGCCACGCCAGCCGGAATCTCGACGGCGCGCTTGATGTTCTCGATGTTGTCGAAC
>JBDTIR010000786.1:0-3851 GCA_039936275.1 Isosphaeraceae bacterium
TGAATCCAAGCTCGGTGCGCCGAGCGAACCCAAGCTCCCGCGCCGAGCGAACCCAAGCTCGGTGCGCCGAGCGAACCCAAGCTCCCGCGCCGAGCGAACCCAAGACCGAAGCGCCGAGCGAATCCACCTGCCATTTTGGCAGTCGGATTTGGGGTGTGGACGACCTCGCGTCGAACCGAAGGCGACCGGGATGACCGTCTCGTATCCGCGTCTCTGGGTGCGCCGATGCAAACTCAGCGGGCCGCGAGGGGCTTGGCGACGAGGCCGCTGCCGTTCTTGCGCCCTCGTGGCAGATCCGTTGAAGCCCCCCAGTCCTCCTCGCCAGCGCGTTCAAGCTTACGCCACTAGACCTGTCGGTCAAATCCAGAGAACTCGTGAATTTTTCATTTGACAATTCAGCCCGGACGACTCATTTTAATGGTTAACGACGACGATGTTCGTTTTCGCCCACTTCCCCCCGTGACCCCGCCCCTTGCACCTCGGAGAGAGCCGCGATGCCACCCGAGAGTACCCAGCACAAGTTGGACCGCATCCGGAGTCCCCGGGTCCATCTGACTTACGACGTTGAAGTTGGTGGCGCGATTCAGTTGAAGGAGCTTCCCTTCGTTGTCGGTGTCCTGGCCGACCTCTCGGGCAAGCCCGATGAGCCGCTGCCCAAGATGAAGGACCGGAAGTTCGTCGAGATCGATCGCGACAACTTCAACAAGGTCCTGTCCGGAATGAAGCCAAGGCTCGCCTTTCAGGTCGACAACACGCTTCAGGACGACGGATCCAAGATCAACGTGGAAATGCGCTTTAACAGCATGGACGACTTCGAGCCCGAGCAGGTCGTCCATCAGGTCGAACCCTTGCGCAAGCTCCTGGAAGCCCGCACCAAGCTCTCGAACCTGCTGACCAAGATCGACGGCAACGACAAGCTGGAAGAGTTGCTCCAGGACGTCATCAACAATACCGACGCGCTCAAGACGCTCAGTGGCGAAACCGGACGCGGCGAGCCCAAGACCGAGGAGGCATGAGATGAGCACGGCTGAAGACGCTCAGGCTACCACGGCCGCCGCCGCCACCGAGACCCAGGAGGTCAGCCTCCTTGACAAGATCATCTCTGAGGGCCGCCTCGCCCGAGACGACGAACAACGCGTCCTGGCCAAAGACCTGATCGGCGAGTTCGTCGATCAGGTCATGACCGGCACGATGACGGTGTCCAAGGACACCGCGTCCATGATCAACGCCCGGATCGGCCAGATCGACCGCTTGATCAGCAAACAGCTCAACGCGGTCATGCACCACGAGGAGTTTCAGAAGCTGGAATCCTCCTGGCGCGGCTTGCATTACTTCGTCCATCAGTCGGAAACCGGCCAGACCCTCAAGGTCCGGGTGATGAACGTCTCCAAGAAGGACCTGCTCAAAGACATGGAGCGGGCCCCTGAATTCGACCAGAGCGCCCTGTTCAAGAAAGTCTATGAGGAGGAATTTGGCACCTTCGGCGGCGCCCCGTTCGGCGCCTTGATCGGTGATTATGAGTTCTCCAGGCACCCGCAAGACATCTCCTTGCTGGAGAAGATCTCCAACGTCGCCGCCGCGGCGCACGCCCCGTTCATCTCGGCCGCCGGGTCTGAGCTGTTCAACCTCGACTCATACTCAGACCTCGGCAACCCGCGCGACCTGGCCAAGATCTTCAACGGGGCGGAATACGTCAAATGGCGGTCGTTCCGCGAGTCGGAAGACTCGCGCTTCGTCGGCCTCTGCTTGCCCCATATCCTGATGCGCCTGCCCTACGGACCGGAAACCACGCCGGTCGAATCGTTCAACTTCCAGGAAGACGTTGACGGCACCGACCACACGAAATACCTCTGGGGCAACGCCGCCTACGCCTTCGGCACCCGCTTGACCGAATCGTTCGCCAAGCACCACTGGTGCGCCGCGATCCGAGGGGTCGAGGGCGGCGGCCTGGTCTCCGGCCTGCCCACCCACACCTTCAAGACCGACGAAGGAGACGTCGCGCTCAAGTGCCCGACCGAGATCGCCATCACCGACCGTCGTGAGAAAGAACTCGCCGACCTGGGGTTCATTCCGCTCTCGCACTGTAAGAACACTGACTACGCCGCCTTCTTCGGCGCCCAGTCGACCCAGCAGGCCAAGCTCTACAACACCGACGCGGCCAACGCCAACGCCCGGTTGTCGACCCAGCTCCAGTACATCATGGCAACCTCGCGATTCGCCCACTACCTCAAGGCCATGATGCGCGACAAGCTCGGCAGCTTCATGAGCCGGTCGGACTGCGAGTTTTTCCTCAACTCCTGGATCGCCCAGTACGTGACGACGGCCGCCAACGCCAACCAGGACACCAAGGCCAAGCGCCCCTTGAGCGAAGCCCGCATCGACGTTGTGGACGTTCCCGGCAAACCCGGCTGCTACAAGGCCGTGGCGTTCCTCAAGCCGCACTTCCAGCTTGATGAACTGACCATCTCGCTGCGACTGGTGGCGGAACTGCCTCCTCCGGCGGCCTGAGCCAGCCTTCGAAACGCCCTTTGAATCGCCCGCGCGCCCGCCCGGTGCCAAAGAGCCGGGCGGATTTGCTTTCGTGACCCATGAAGACCTCAGTAAGCAGTCATGGATGCATGCACAAGAATTCCTTGCCCGGGTCGTCACACAGGACGTGTGGACCGTATTAGAAACGTCGAGTCGGAGGCAAGGGTCCTCCGAATGCAAGTGGTGGTGTCATAACAAGAAGGGGAACGACCATGGCGGCCAATTATTTCCTGAAGTTCACCCCCGTGATCAAGGGCGAGTCGATTCAGGAGAACTACACAGACCAGATCGAGATCCTCAGCTTTTCCTGGGGCGTGACCCAAGCTGGCGGCTACAGCTACGGCACGGGCGGTACGGCCGCCAAGGCGAACGTCCAGGACCTCTCGTTGTCGTTCCGCATGTGCCCAGCCTCGCCGGAACTGATGCAGGACTGCGCCACCGGTAAGCATCTGGATTCGGCGGTCTTGACCTGCCTTGAGGCGGGGACCACGCCGCAGAAATACCTGGAGATCACCCTGACCGACGTCATCGTCTCCAGCTACCAGACCGGCGGCAGCGGTGACGACAAGCCAATCGAGTCGATGTCGCTGAACTTCGCCAAGATCAAGAAGGAATACTTCAAGCAGAACGACAAGGGGATCGCCGAGTCTGCGGGCACGGGCACCTGGGACCAGCAGAAATCCACGACCACCTGAGCGGGTTGACAATCCAATCCGTAGCCGTTCCCGGATCGGAGGTTCCTTGACCGGGACCTCCGGTTCATTGTTTTCAAGGCCAGCGGCCTTGTGCCGATCCCTCTTGGTGGACAGAGTTTAATGGCACGTCCCGACGCCGACCAGGAACTCTTGCCCTCGGTGCTCGATCGCCTGATTGATCGCGAGCCGAAGGTCTCCAAGGAGTCCCAGAGCTATCGGTCGGGCCGGCTCACGCAATTGAAAGAGTCGGTCAAGCGCGACCTGGAATGGCTGCTCAACAGCCGCCGTCTCCTGGTCGAAATTCCTCCAGGGCTCACGCATCTTGAAGAATCGTTGCTTACCTTTGGCCTGCCCGACTTCACACACTCGAGCATGTCGAGTTCCGAGGACCAGGTCGCCTTGCGCCAGCTTGTCGAGTCGGCCATCGCCAGGTTCGAGCCCAGGCTCACGCAGGTCAACGTCAGCTTGGTGGAAGGGAAGCAGTTCGACCGCACCCTTCGATTCCGGATCGACGGCATCCTTGAAGTCGAGCCAACCCCCGAGGCCGTCAGCTTTGATTCGGTGCTCCAGCTCCTGACCAAGACCTTCACGCTGGAGGGAGAATAACGCGGTGAATGACGACCTCCT
>JBDTIR010000787.1:0-4672 GCA_039936275.1 Isosphaeraceae bacterium
CAGTCGATCGGAGTCGTACTTGATCAGATCGGTTGCCATGCGCACTCCTGAAGCCGAGGCCGCCTATCAAGAATTCGATAGACCATACGGCCTGGCGAAAGACGCCATGGGGACCGTATCAACCTGCCTGAACATGAAGAATAACAGGGGTTTTGTCATCAAGCAACCATTATGACCGAAAAAATCCCAAAAACGTGATAGGTCAAGGGCCGGGTTCGCGATGGTACAGGGGTGTTGGGTTGATGAACGACGTCGGCGAGATGGCGGGCCTTGAAACGGCGGCCCGAGTCGGTTGCCGGCGAACCAACGACCTTTGAATCATGGGAGCACGTCCAACGATGACCACGATCCTGGAACCCCCAGCGACAGCCGACGCCCCCGCCAGAAAACCAAGATCGGGCGGCCCAAGGACTCAGGCCGGTAAGGACGCGGCGCGTCGCAACGCCTTGAAGCACGGCATGCGCGCGGAAGTGCTCATTCCCGACGACCTGGCCGAACTTGTCGCCGATCGGACCATTCAGTTCAACGACCAGTTTCGGCCGGCCAGTCCGTATGAGGAATGGCTGATCGGCCAGGTCGCCAAGCAGACGGCCTTGCTCGACCGCTGCGGTGAAATGGCGATCGCCGACCTGCAACGCCAGGTCGATCGCGCTTCGGTTTGCTGGGACGCCGATCGCCGCGAGAACGCCGCCGCCCTGGGCGCGAAGCTGTCCAGGAACCCCGCCCTGACCGTCGCGTCCTTGCGAACAACCACGCACGGAGTCGCCTGGCTGATCGAACGCTGGGAGTCCCTGGGCGAAATTCTTCGACAAACCGGCGCCTGGGACGAGACCCAGCGGACCCTGGCGCTCGACCTGCTCGGCACTCCTCTGGAACTCCGCGCGGCGAGCCGGGCCTTGCCGCTTGATGCCGGAGTCGAGACCCTCTCGGCCCTGGCAAATGCGCAGGTCGCCGAGTTGCGGGCCAGCCAGGTCGAAGGGCTCGACAATCTCGACGCCGACGACCGCGAACGAACCGAAATGGGCGCGACACTCATTCTTGACCCGGCCACCCGCTTGCTTCGTCGCCACGAGTCTGATTGCCAGCGCACGCTGCACTGGTCGCTGAACGAGTTCCGCAGGGTCCACAGCTCAAATCCACCGACTCACAGCCCCCAGCCGTTCCGTCCCGATCCACCCCCCTCCTCTGATTCCGACGACCTTCGGGCCGCCCTCTTCGCCCGACTGATGCTGGCCGCCGCTGAGGCTGCCGGGGCTGTCGAGGCTTCCGAGATTGCCGAGATCGCTGAAACCTCCGAGCCCATCGAGGCTACTGGGGATACCGAAACCTCCGAGACCGCCGAGACGACCGCCAGACCGCCGACGCCAGGCCGTCGGGCCCGTCGGGCTCGGGAACAACAGGCCAGACAGGCCGCGAAACGCGCGGCGAAGCGTGCCGGTCAGGGCCGCTAGTCCCGCCCAATCCGTCGCGGTTCTTGCCACACTCAACGCCGAGCCCCTCGCCATTCCTTCTGTGTTCGGGGTGCGCCCGCAATCACCACACAATATTAATATATATTTTTTTATAACTAACATACAAATGTTTATTTTGTTACTTCGATGGGTTTTATCCCTCATTTTCCGGATTGGATTTCCTCTCCGGTCTGATTTCCCGAACGAACAGCGCGTCACTCGGTCAACCGTTGCGAACGAGGAACGTCTTGGGGTCGGGAACGGGTGTCGCTCTCGATTCTGGAATTTGGATTCTGAGTCCAGGGTGGCCGGGGTCGGTACTCCGCCCCCGGAATGTGACGTCGAGGTCGGCGACTTGGGGATTCCGGGGGTGGAGTACCGACCCCGGCCACCCGGAGAGAATCGGTCAGTCCCCAGAATCCGGAGCGACACCCCGGACTGACCCGATCAATAGGCCCTTTGCCTCCCTCCTTGGCCCCGGGATACAATACGAAGTTGGTTCGAGAGGCTAGAACGGGCCAAGGGGAGGGATGCAATGGACGCCCTGATCGCCGAACACATCACCAAGACCCCGGGGGTCTGCGGCGGCGAGCCCCGGATTGCGGGCCACCGGGTCCGCGTGCAGGACGTCGCCGTCTGGTACGAGCGGATGGGAATGTGCCCGGCGGAGATCATCGACCAATATCCCGCCCTTACCCTGGGCGACATTCATGCTGCATTGGCATATTATTACGATAACCAGGAAATGATTGACGAACGGATCTCGGCCGAGGGGCGGTATATCGCGGAGGTCGAGGCCCGGACACCGCCACTCGTTAAGCAGAAGCGGTCCACCAAGGATGCCCAGAACGATCGGTTGACCACGCCGGCATTGCGTTCCGCCGACAGGGCGTCCGAATCATCGGTCAGGTCGTGCGGGGCTTGGTCTTGATCTGGGACGCGCTCGAACCGGAAGAACCGTGTCATTATGTGGAATTCCTTGAAAAGTGATCATCCATCCTCAGTGGATAGCACGCTGATTTCTGCGCGCTGGTTGCTCCTCGACAAGTTCGTCACTCCGACGCTCTGGCTGGTCGGCTTCTGGATCTGGACCATCGTCAAGCACTTCGATCCATGCTTTCGTTCCCTCGACCAGGCGACCAGGCTGCAGTGTTTCTACTGGGTCCTTCTCGTCCTTTTGGTCGTCAGACTCGACCGGTATCACTTGCCGCTCAAGCAAGTCCGCATGGTGAGAGACGGACTCTGGGTGTCCAATTCTCGGACCGAGATTCACGTGCCGTTTTCTGCGATCGCCAGTGTCTTCCAACCCTTGTGGTTTGCCCGCCGCTACGTCGTCGTTCGTTTGCGGGATGATTCGCCCTTCGGCCGACGATTCACTTTCCTCCCGGCCGAATCCAACAAGCTCTTGTTCTTCTGCGTGGATGACGTCGTCACCGCGTTGCGGCGAGCGGTCAAGTCTGAACGAGTGGACAGCGACCCTGCCTGAAGAACGCGGCCTTACGGCGGACTTCTTGGCTGCTGTCGCGCTGTTGTGGTCGTTTGAGGCGTTCTCTCGGCGGACCGGTGGGCTAGGCTTGATCGTTGCGTGAGTCACTCCTTTGGCGTTGATCCTCATGAATTGCTTCCGCCCCTCCTGGTTCTTTTTCTTGAAAGCGAGCCGCCAATGAGTCTGGAACGCGCATCGGTGGTCACAGGGTCGGCCACGGGGATTGGCCGGGCGGTGGCCTGGCGGCTCGCCGAGCGTGGCCATGCGGTCGCGGTCAACTATTCCAGGTCGAAGGATGAGGCCGAGGAGACCGCCGATGGCGTCCGATCGCGAGGGGCGAAGGTCTTGCTCGTTCGAGCCGACATTGCCGACGACGCCGCGGTTCGCTCGCTGGTTGAGTCCGCGGTTCGGGAGTTCGGCCGGCTCGACTGTCTGGTCAACAACGCCGCGACCACGCGGTTCATCGCTCATACCGACCTGGACGCGGTGACTGACGAGGTCTGGGACGAGTTGCTCGGCGTGAACCTCAAGGGGACGTTTCACGCCTGCCGGGCGGCGATGCCGCACCTGAAGCGGTCGCAAGGGAATATCGTCAACGTCGCCAGCGTGGCGGGAATTGCAGGCTCGGGCAGTTCGATCGCCTACGCGGCGACCAAGGGGGCCGTCATCACCCTCACCAAAAGCCTGGCCAAGGCGTTCGCCCCCGAGGTCCGCGTCAACGCCGTCGCCCCCGGGCCGGTTCAGACTCGTTGGCTGGCCGATCACCAGGATATGGTTCAACAGGCGATGACGCTTACCCCTTTGAAGCGCCCCGCCACACCCGACGACATCGCCGACGCCGTCCACTTCCTGGCCGACGTCGCGACCTTGATGACCGGCCAGATCCTCGTCATCGACGGCGGCCGGACGATCTGAGAATCGTTGGCCACCTTTTTTGAATTCGCCAGTCAACCCTCCCCGATCGTCGATCCCCTCTCCCTCCGAACTCTCGGGCAAGTTTCCGACCTTTCCGCGAAGGTTCCAAGCCCTAATCTCGATTGTTTCTGAAGGTGGCGTGATTCGCCTTCGTTCTTTGACAACCCGAGTGTACCTCTCCACCCCTTTGACCCTTTGCGCCAATTCGTTGGACCGAACGAAGCCACCTGCCATTTTGGCAGTCGCGATGGCGTCACGACTCACTATTGGAATCAGATCCTCGCTCACACGTCGGGTTCCAAAGCCCGAAGCGTGAGCGAGGTGTCTCATTCTGTCCCTTGCGACGAACGAACCTACCCGCCATTCTGGCAGTCTGGTCGGGCGGGTGAAGCCCGCCGGCTTCAACTCCCGTGACTTCCGAATCAGGTTGCCTGACAAACCCATACGGCAAGCCTGATTCCGCCCACTACCGAGCGAACCCAAGGATCTGGGTAACTCGATTATCATCAATGAGATACGTCCGAACGGAACCCAAGACGGGCGAACCTGGGTTTAGTAGGGCGTGTGAAACACGCCGGCTTTTTCAATTGTCGGACGGAATGTTTCACACGCTCTACCAGACTCCGTAAACCAACCGCCAGACCCGACTCCGCCCACTACCGAGCGAACCAAAGGATGTGAGTAACTCAATGGCCACCAATGAGATACGTCCGAACGAAACCCAAGACGAGCGAACCTAAGACCGCCCGACAGCCGGGCGCAAGGCCGATCGGTTCGCCTCACCGATCGAACCTACCTGCCATTTTGGCAGTCACGATTG
>JBDTIR010000788.1:0-3615 GCA_039936275.1 Isosphaeraceae bacterium
GGCGCCGGCTTGTGGGTCGTCGGCAGCGGCAGCAATCTGCGGGCCACGACTGCCAACGAGCAGATCCGACTTGGGATGGTCGGTGTGGGCGGCCGAGGCGGGGCGCACGTGGACGAGGCCCCGAAGGCCGGCGGCAAGATCGTCGCCCTCTGCGACGTGGATCGGAACACGCTCAACGGCGCGGCCAAGAAGCAGCCGGATGCGAAGCTCTTCGCCGACTTCCGCAAGATGCTCGACAAGATGGGCAAGGACATCGACGCCGTCTTTGTCGCCACGCCGGACCACACCCACGCCCCGGCCGCCAACATGGCCATGAAGATGGGCAAACACGTCTACTGTGAGAAGCCCCTGACGCACTCGATCCACGAGGCGCGGACCCTGACCGAGACGGCCCGCGCCCAGAAGGTCGCCAGCCAGATGGGCAACCAGGGTCAGTCGCTTGACGGCACCCGGAAGATCGTCGAGATCATCCGCTCAGGAGCGATCGGCCCGATCAAGGAGGTTCACTCCTGGACCAACCGGCCGATCTGGCCCCAAGGTCTGGACGAACCCGACCGCGTCGATCCGATTCCCGATTCCCTTGACTGGGACCTCTGGCTTGGCCCGGCGGCCTATCGCCCGTTCGTCGGCGACAAGACCTATCACCCGTTCGCCTGGCGAGGCTGGTGGGACTTCGGCACCGGCGCCCTGGGCGACATGGCCTGCCACATCGTCAACGCCCCCTACTGGGCGCTCGACCTGAAGTATCCCAAGTCGGTCGAGGTCGTTGACGGTGAGCCCCGCAAGGCCCGGAACGGCCCCAAGTGGGAAATCATCCGCTACGAGTTCCCCGAGCGCGGCGACCAGCCTCCGGTCACGTTCACCTGGTACGACGGCGGCAAGACGCCCCCGAAAGACCTCTTCCATGGGTCGAAGATCCAGAGCGGCGGTTCGCTCCTGATCGGCGAGAAGGGGACGCTTTACCTCACCGACGACTACGGTGCTCGTTATGAGCTCCTGCAGAAGGACAAGTTCCCTGACTTCAAGGAACCCGAAGAGACGCTCCCCCGCTCCCCGGGCCACCACAAGGACTTCCTGGAAGCCTGCAAGAACCCGACCAGCCGGCCCGCCTGTTCGAACTTTGACTACTCTGGCCCCCTGGCCGAGATGGTCTTGCTCGGCGTCGTCGCCTTCCGCGTCGGCAAAAAGATCGAGTGGGACGGCCCGAACATGAAGGCCACCAACTGCCCGGAAGCCGACCAGTTCATCAAGACCGAATATCGCAAAGGGTGGGAACTGTAAGCTCAGCCGCGGCGAGATTTCAAAAGGTCGGCGGGGAACGAACCCGCCGACCTGCCTCATTGTCCGATGTCAGTCGGCAACGCCGGACGGGCCCGGTCAGCGGACCTCGATCCCAGGCGCCAGGTAGAAATAATTGTCCCAGATCGATCGTTCCGCTCCAGGGACCAACGGTTCTAAAATGGAGTCTTCGTAAACCAAGCGATAGGTCTCCCGCCGACGGTCATGGGCTGCCTCAAGATGGCTGTTCCGGATGTGGACGCCTTTGTAGCCGTGATCGGCGAGTTTCTGTAGAATCCGCTCGGCCGAATGACCGGGAGGGAGGGCTTCAGGGGGGTGAACCTCAAGGATGATGCGTTGATATCGGCCCCGTTCGAGACCCCTGGTCATTCCATCAAGCACGAAGCCTTCCGCACCTTCAACGTCGATCTTCACCAGGTCGATCGTTTCCAAGGAGTTGGCATCGCAGAAGTCGTCCAGGGCGATTGCGGGAACCTTGATAGTGTCCTCATCGGCGGGTTTGCCTGACTGCTCGTGAAATTGGATATGGGACCAGAGGTTGGATTGCTGTTCGATATTCGAGGGGACGAATTCGACGGTCTGGGCCCGGTCGCTCACGGCGTTGTGTTGGGCTTGAATTGGTAAGCGAGGGTTAAGCTGGAGGTTACGCGACAGCCAGGCAAAGTTGGCTGGATCAGGCTCGAAGGCGAAGATCCGGCTCTCTTCGGCCGCGAGGGCTCCACAGAGCAGAGAGAAGTAACCGAAGTTGCTCCCCACATCGAAGATTGTCATCCGTCGCCCTTCGACGATCTGCTGGACCAGCAGGGTCGTCTCCCGCTCATAGAAGCCCGCGAAGTATGCGGCCATCGACGCGACCTCGCCGGGGTGGACTTCCAGATAGCCCCCGCGAAACCGGCCGACGAACGGCTTCCGGAACGGCCAAAGCCGCTGGCACCAGTTCAAGGCCTGCCAACGCCGGGCCGGTAACGCCTGGATCAGGCTCTTCTGCCACTCAGCCCGTCTCGATATCGGTTCTAATGTCACTATATATCTATAAATAAGTTCCAGGCCTCGATCGGAGTCGGGCCTATTCGGTTCTGGCACGGCGCATCTGGCGATGGCCGGTGGACTGGAGCGAACGTCCGAATATAGCAAGCGATCAAGGATTATCCAAGAGAACGCGCGTTGCCTCGAGGGGCGAGGCGTGGCGGTTCTTCCAACCGGATCAAGTCCCCGGACCTCGCGACGACTCCGGGCGATCCACCCCCAGCTCCTTTCGGAAGTGACCGGGGGCCCAGCGAGCCATCATCCACTCGAACGGCCACGACAGCCAGCGTGACGACTCGACGATGGCCATGGCCGACGTCGTGGGGAAGCAGAAGGCGCTCCGACGGTCGAGGCCGCGCACGATGCCCCTTGCCACCCGCTCGACGGGCTCACCCTTTGAGTCATGACCCGGCTCGTTCCCGCCCATGGCCGACTGACGGAACTCACTGACAAACTGGCCAGGGCAGGCGGCCCAAACCCGCACGCCGCTGCCTCGGAGCTCGTACCGTAAACTCTTGACCAGGCCGTTGACCGCATGTTTCGATGCCACGTAATCCGCGGAGTAGGGCAGGCCGACGAACCCCAAGACCGACGACACCTGAAGGATCTGCCCAGACCCCCTCGCCCTCATGGACCGCACCGCCTTCGCCGTTAGATCGAACAAGGCCACAATGTTGATCTCGATGATCTGTCGGCGGACGGCCGCGTCTTGGTCCTCGAACGGGGCGTAGTGTCCCAGCCCGGCATTGTTGACCAAGAGGTCGAGCCCGCCCGGCAAGCTTTCAGCCCTCGCCCAGAGTCTGGCCCGGAACGCGTCATCGGCCAGGTCGCCCGCCTCGATCAAGACCCGACCCGTGGGCAGCTCGGCGGCCAAGTCCTCCAAGCGGTCGAGCCGTCGGGCGGTCGCCAGGACAGTCATTCCCCGGTCGCGCACCAACTGGCGGACCAACTCTCGGCCCAGGCCCGACGAAGCTCCCGTTACCAATGCGGTCCTTAGCGTCATGGAAGGGCCCTTCCTTTTGATTCCGTGATCGGCGAGTCTCTACTGGGACGTCCTCACTTTCGAGACCCGGGAGGCCCCTCGTTCCGACGACCGATCGGACTTGGCTTACCCTTCCTGTGGCTCGATGACCACCTCTGACTTCACCGAGTTGGCAACGAAGCAGGCGTGGTGGGCCCGGTCATGGAGACGCCGGAGTTCCTCAACGTCGGGCACCTGATCGCCGCCGAACCGGATGACCGGCCTCAAGGTGACTCGGGTGATCGCCAGCCTGCCCTCGGCGTCCTTCT
>JBDTIR010000789.1:0-4354 GCA_039936275.1 Isosphaeraceae bacterium
TGATCGAGAAGGTCGGGCCGCGCCGTGGGACGATTACCCGTGGATACCGCCATCGCGAGCATATGATTGCGTCAAATATTGATCAGGTGCTCATCGTTTCGGCGCTTGAGGCCCCCGGGTTGAAGCTTCCCTTGATCGACCGCTATCTGATCTCGGCCGAGCTGGGTGGCGTCCGGCCGGTGATCGTGCTGAATAAGGCCGACCTGATCGACCTGGCCGCCTACCAGTGGATCATCGGCCTGTACTCTCAGCTCGGCTATGAAACGCTGGCCACGTCGGCCGCTGACGGCCGTGGGATCGACCAGTTGCGCGCCCTGGTCGCCCACGGGGTGACGGCCTTCTCCGGGCAGAGCGGCGTGGGCAAGAGCACACTCCTGAACGCGATCCAGCCCGGCCTGAACCTGCGGGTTCGCGAGGTCTCCGACTGGACCTCCAAGGGCAAGCACACGACCACCAACGCCGAATTGATCCGCCTGGAACGGGGCGGCTACGTGGTCGATACTCCCGGCCTCCGCCAGTTCGAGTTGTGGGGGATCGTCCCGGCCGACGTCGAGGGCTACTTCATTGAGTTTCGGCCGTACATTCCCCAGTGCCGGTTCCCCGACTGCTCACACACCCACGAAGCCGACTGCGCCGTCAAGGACGCGGTCCATCGCGAGCAGATTCACCCCGCGCGTTATGAAAGTTATCTCAAACTCTATTTCCAGCAGCCGATCCCCGAGGGGGATTGATCAACCTGTGAACAATAGTCCCCAGTATCAAGGTCAAAAGAAGACCAACATGGTCGAGGCGTCCCCTGATCTTGAGCCGAGCAACACACCCAACCCGGTACTTGTTTTCGATGGTGTATGCGGGCTCTGCAATGCCTCTGTGGATTTCGTGATCAAGCATGATCGGCGAAGAGTCTTCCGGTTCACGCCCAGTCAGTCGGCCTCGGGCCGGCGTTTGCTGGAGCGGTTTGGCGTTGATCCCGAGGACGTTCAGTCGGTCTATCTGGTCGAGGGAGGCCGGATCAAGGCGCGGTCCACGGCCGCCTTGCTAGTCGCCAGGCGGTTGGGGTTCCCCTGGGCTCTGGCCTCGGTGTTCCTGCTGGTCCCTCGTCCGCTCCGCGACCTGGTTTATGGCTGGATCGCCCGCAACCGTTACCGATGGTTCGGCAAGCAGGAGACCTGCCGACTGCCCAACGCCGAAGAGCGGTCGCGGTTCCTGTTGGAGCCAGTCGAAGACGGGGCCGTCGGCGAGTCGGGTGCGGATTAAAGGCGATAAGTCCCCGCGTTCTCACCGACGAAGGGGTTGTCTCGGCGCTCGGCGCCAATGGTCGTGGCGGGGCCGTGGCCTGGATAGACGATCGTGTCGTCGGGCAGGTCGAAGAGCTTGGTCCGGATGCCGGAAACCAGGAGCTCGCCGCTGCCTCCCGGGAAATCAACGCGGCCCACGGAACCGGCGAAGAGGACGTCGCCAACCAGGGAGAATGGCGGTGTCAGGTCTCGGCTGTTGAAGACGACCGAGCCCGGGCTGTGGCCGGGAATCTCGCGGACCTCGAACGTGAACCCGGCCAAGTCGATCCGCTCGCCCTCATCGACCAGGCGGTCGGCGGGCGGACTGGTCAAGGGGACTCCGAACGGCCGGCTGAGGTTGGCGTCGGGATCAAGCAGAAGATGGGCCTCGTGTCGGCCGATAATTAGAGGTGCGTCTGGATACGTTTGTTTGATGGCGGCGTTGCCGGCGATATGGTCGGCGTGACCGTGGGTATTGAGGATCGCCGCGAGTCGTAAACCGTGCTGGTTCAGGACGTTAATAATGGATTCGACGTCAAAGCCGGGGTCAACCACGAGGGCTTCGTCATGGCCAAGGCGCCAGAGGACATAGGCCACCTGGTCAAACGGCGCCGAGACGATCGGCTCGATCCGGTATTCGGGGTTTGACATGGCTCAAGGCGTCTCCCAAAAGATTCGCCGACGCCGCTCGGGTCGGTTTTACGACTTTACCAGAAGCAGCCCAACCGATCCGCGCGCGAGTTGTGATTTTGTGTCTGCCAAAGACTCCTCAAGCCGGAAGTTCCCTCTTCCCTTAAACACGGGATGCCGTCAGAATCGATAGGACGTCATTTCTTTCCCATGGAACTTGCCAAAGAGCGACTCCGTGAGCGTCTGGCCTGATAATTGCGTGCTGTGGTCAGACGCTCCCCTGCCCTACTGACACCGAGATGCACCCCGACGGGACCATGATTGTATCCGGGGTTCGTTCCATGCCCGGAGACGGTCTGTCTTATGTTGATGTTGGAACCCTCCTTCGCGGAAGGATCGACGATGGCCATGCTTGCGAAACGTCCGGGTTGCTGTCTGTCCGGGTCAAGAACCAATGCCCGTGGGTGGATGAGCCCGGCCGTCGCGGTTGTCGGTCTGCTCGTGGCTCCAGGCGCGGCGAGGTCGGCCAGTCCGCCAACGGCCGAAGTCCCGAGGCTGGCCCGCGTACCGTCCGACCTGGTCCTTTCCGCTCGGCTGCCAACCAGCGCGTCGGCCGAAGAGGACGCGATGCGCGGCCAAATCGCCGAGGCCAACCGCCGGATCTCTGAGTGCCGTGAGCGGTTCGAGCAAGTTCAGGATTATACGTGTATCTTCTTCAAACGCGAACGGGTCCGTGGCACCCTGACCTCGCAACATGTGATGCGAATGAAGGCCAGAACGCAACCGATGAGTGTTTACCTGAAGTACGTCCAGCCCAAGCCCGGTCGCGAGGGAATTTTCGTAGCAGGGAAGCACCGTGGGCGCGTTCTGGTTCATGACGTCGGCATTGGCAAGCTTCTGGCCGGCACCCTGGCTGTAGATCCGCGCTCCTCGTTCGCCATGACCGACTGCCGGCACCCGATTACCGAGGCCGGCATCGGCAACCTGATCCATAGCATCGAAGACGCCTGGTCCAAGGAACTGTCACCGGCCAACTCGGTCATCACCATTCACACGAGGGCCAGGGTGGGCGACCGCCCTTGCACGATGATTGAATCGGTCCATCCCGATCAAGAGCTGGAGTTCTTCTATCACATGGTCAAGCTCTACATCGACGACGAGCTTGGACTGCCGATCCGGTTCGAGGCGTACGATTGGCCGAAGCGGCCAGGCGCCGCCCCCGAATTGATCGAGGAGTACATCTTCGGCAGCCTCCGGCTCAACGTCGGCCTGCAAGACATTGACTTCGACCCCACGAACACCCAGTACGCCTTCGGACGATTCTGAGCGACGGCTGCGGGAATGGGGCAATTCGTCGCCGCGACGATCCGCTCTGGTTGCGACCGCGGAGCGGGAACGACGAGAGTATCGACCTCGATCCATGCGCTCCAACCTCGCTCCGCGTTCGTTTGCGCCTGAACGATTTGAACACACGTCCGTTCGCCGGAAAATCCGCAATTTCGGAGTGATCCTCATGAACCGACCTGCTCAGGGACGATAGAAAGGGCCAGAAGGAGCGGTGTCCTGACCAGACCGGGAGGCACCGAGTCCTGTCGGCAATGGGCGTCCGGATCGATCCGGGCAGGCGAAATCAGAACGGGAAGCGGGCTTGGCAGGCGGGGTTGGCTTCGCTAGAATCCGCGCCGCCTTCGGATGTGGGTCGGGGCCTTGAGCCAAAAGCGGAGTGGCTCCCGACCGCGCATGAGCCGAGGCGTTCCCCCTCTTGTCGTCGCCGCCTTTTGACGATCAATGCGGGTCCAGCAATCGCCGACCGCCCCGGGATGCCCCGGATGGCCCGGTCATCGTCCAAATCCATGGATGGAAGGAGGCTCGATGAGCACGGTCCCGACCCCCAGTACCCAGATCCGCGTGCATATCCGCTGGATGATCCGTCGTGATATGCCCGAGGTTCTGGCCATCGAGCATGCCAGCAATGAGTTCCCCTGGTGCGAGGAAGAGTTCCTCCGCGTCCTCCGTCAGCGCAACTGCATCGGCATGGTCGCCGAGCACGGCGAGCGGGTCGTCGGTTTCATGATCTACGAGCTGCACAAGGCCAAGCTCCAGGTGATCAATTTCGCGGTCGCCCCGGAGGCTCGCCGCCAAGGCGTCGGCCACCAGATGATCGCCAAGCTCGTCGGTAAGCTCTCGTCACACCGGCGGACCCGGATCGTGCTCCACGTTCGGGAGTCGGGCCTTGGGGCCCAGCTCTTCTACCGGGTGCAAGGCTTCCGCGCCTCGGAGGTCGTCCGCGAGCACTTTGAGGACACGGGCGAAGACGCCTACCTGATGCAATACCTCTACGACGAGTCGATGAGCGACGATCACTCGGGCATGCCGCCGGTCAACCGCATCGCCAAGCAATTCGACAACTGATTCCAAGGCCAAACGCCCGGCGGATCGCCGCGAGT
>JBDTIR010000790.1:0-3195 GCA_039936275.1 Isosphaeraceae bacterium
GAGCCGTCAAGGTCCTGGATCACGCAGGCCTTGATGGTTTCCGGCACGTCGTCGCGCAGCCTGCGGATCTCGATCTGGGCGCCGTCCTCACCATAAATCGGTTGATCAAACCGAGGGACGTAAGCCCAATCGACCTGCCCGGCGATCTTCGCCAGCTTCTCGGCGCGAGGCAAGCCCGATCCTTGCATTTCTTTCCAGAGATCGCAGACGAGCGGCAAACTTGGTTCGCCGTCGCCGATGACGAACAGGTCAATAAACGGGGCGATCAGCTCGGGGTTCTGCGCCCCGGGGCCGCCGGCGATGACCAGGGTCTCGTCGTCGGCCCGGTCTTCGGCGTGCAGCGCGATCCCGCCGAGGTCGAGCATGGTTAAAACATTGGTGTAGCTAATCTCATATTGAAGTGAGAACCCCAGCACGTCGAAATTCGCCAACGGCGTGAATGTTTCCAGGCCATAGAGCGGCAAGGCCAGGGCGCGGAGCCCGGCCTCGAAGTCAGGCAAGGGGGTGAACGCCCGTTCGCAGGCCCAGCCCCGGTCGTTCATCAGGCTGTACAGAACCTGGAGGCCGTGGTGGCTCATGCCCAGGGAGTAAGTGTCCGGGAAGGCCAGGCAGAGCGAACCAAGACATTCGCGGTGGTCCTGAGGCTGACTGTGGAGTTCGCCGCCAATGTATTGCGCGGGAGTCTGAACGTTGGGCAGGATTCGCGACTTGACGGCGTCTCTGAGGGTCGTATTGATCATTGGTTCAAGACTCCAACAGCCAGAAAGGGATCGAGCCTCGTCCTCAGAACGGGGCGAGGCGCTGGGGTTCGCCGCCAGTCGGACTCGCCTTTGGCCTTCTTGATTCTACTCCAAGGCCCCGTCCACTGAGTAGGGCGGGCGATTCAAAGGGCCGGAGGCCGGAGGATTGCCCGGTTGTGACCAGCAGGGGCAGCGTTTAGAATCGAAGGGTTGAGTTCCGCCATCGGCCTTGCGGCGTTCGGGACCTCGGTCAGACCTTTTTGGAGAGTACGGGCCGATGAGTCAGCCTTTTGACGACGACGACATCGAACGGTCAACGGTTGGCTTCACTCCAGGCTACCAGGCCCAGCCGCCTGACTCGTTCCTTGAGCCGACGGAAACCCACGAGCCCGCAGACTCGAACGAATCGGTCACGGTGCCCGCCCTGGCCACTCCGCTGGAACGCCCGAACTTCGACGACCAGGCGACCATTCCCGACCAGTCGGACACCGGGCCGCTCTCGGGCTTCCCTGAAGGCGCCGACAGTGGCGCACCGCCTACGGTTCCGTTGACCACCGACACCCCCATGACCTCCGCCGCCTTCGGGGCGGTCGATCTTCGAGATCAAGCGGGCTCCTGGGGAACGGTCGAGTCCACCGGCCAGCTCAGGGAAGGGCAGATCGCGTTCGGCCGCTACCTGGCTATCCGCCTCTTGGGCAGAGGCGGCATGGGGACCGTCTGGCTCGTGCGCCACCTGGAGCTGGATATCGAGCGGGCCTTGAAGATGATCGTCGCCGGGATCGCTTACGACCCTCAGGCCCGTGGTCGGTTCCGCCGTGAAGCGCAGGTGATGGCCAAGTTTTCTGAGCATCCCAACGCCGTCACGGTCCACGACGCCCGCCTTACGGAGTCTGACGTCGCGTTCATCGAGATGGAATACGTTCGCGGGCCGAGCCTCGACAAGGTTCTCCGCAAAGGCGTACCCATGTCCCTGGACTGGACCGCCCGCATCCTTGCCCAGCTCTGCGACGTGCTCCAGGTCGCGCATGACCATCAGATCGTCCACCGAGACCTCAAGCCCTCAAACCTGATGCTGGTCGAGGGCCGTCCCGAGGGGCATGAGTTCCTCAAAGTTCTTGACTTCGGTATCGCCAAAGTCCTCGGTGTTGAAGAGATCGAGGGCGACCCGCACACGATGACCGGCGCCTTCATGGGCACCCCGCCGTACACCAGCCCCGAACAGGCCGAAGGACGAGCCGACCCGCTCAGCGACATCTACTCCGTCGGCGTCATCCTGTTTGAGTTCCTGACCGGCCGTCGTCCTTATACCGGATCGCCGGCGCGCCTCATCACCGCGACCTTGACACAGCCCCCGCCGTCGTTCGCCGCGGTCAATCCCGACGTGGTCGTCCCTCCCGAAGTCGAGCGGGTCGTCCAGCGCTGCCTGTCCAAGAACCCCGCCGATCGCCCTCAGTCGGCCCGCGCCCTGGCCGAAGAATTCCTCAGGGCCGTTCCCGCCTTGGCCATGTCCTCGAATGTGGTTCAGGCCCCGCCGTCTCCTCCGTCATGGATTCTCAGGGGGGCCTTCGCCGCATCGCTCCTGGCCGCACTCGGCCTCGGGGGGGTGGTCGCCTGGAACCGCAAAGACGTCTCGAAACCGAACGATACGATCGGCCTCATCCCTGTCACGAACAAGATTGACCGCGTACCTAAGGTCGTCAAGCTGCCCGACGGCTATGAAGCGTTGGACCCGAACGACCTTGTCGGCGCTTATCCTCGGGTCATTCGCCGCAAGACCGACGGCGTTCAGTTCATCCGCATTCCAGGGTCTGAAGAGTTCCAGATGGGCGGCATCGGCCCGACCGCCGGCCAGCCGGAGCCGCCCCCGGGCAAAGCCGTTGCGATCGGGGATTTTTATCTCCAGGATGCCGAGGTCACGAACGGCGAGATGCGAGCGTACTTCAAGAGTCGGGCCGTTGGCGTGGCTCCTGAGACGTTCGACACCGCGTACCGCCGCTTGACCGAGAAATTCGAGCGATCCGAGGACGAAGCCGACCGCCACCCGGCCGTCGGCGTCGCGCACGAGTTCGCCGAAGACTTCGCCGCAACCGCCGGCGGCAGGCTGCCCACGTCGGCCGAATGGGAGTTCGCCGCCCGATCGCTCGGCCGCGCCGATCGACCTTACGTCTGGGACAGCGCGGCCCCGCCCGAGATGGACGACGCGAGGGCGAATATTGATTCGACCACCAAACCCGGATCGCCGACCCTGCCGGTGAAATCGTTCAACTCGGATCGGACCGAGCAAGGTATCTTCGACCTGATCGGCAACGTCCGCGAGTGGTGCCAGGACAAAATTGTTTACAAGTTACAAGGCGGCCAGCAAGAACAATTCGTGGTCCGAGGCGGGTCGTGGAGCAGCCCGGCCGACCTCTTTTCCACCACCGCGAGCGAAGCCTTGCCCGGCTCCGAAACCCTG
>JBDTIR010000791.1:0-10906 GCA_039936275.1 Isosphaeraceae bacterium
AGCGTATAGACTCCGATCCCGCCCCAGATTAAATGGACGACCGTCAACCAGGCCAGGGTTGACGGGGCGCCGAACCGCCAGACGATCCAGACCGGCGGATAGAACAGGCCCGCTTGCGGATTGCCGATCCCGGGACGACCGCCGAACCCTGACGGGTCCCAGGCCGGCACTCGGCCGAGCCTGGCGATGCCGGCCTTGATCCAGGCAAGGCGGGGTCCATAGACCCCGGTCAGGTCGTTCCCGAGTGGACGTTCAGCGGGCCTCATCGCGTGATCGACGCTCGGCCGATCGCCATCCACCAGCCAGGCGCCGGGGTCGGCCTCCAGTCGCCCCGCGACACAGAGGGCCAGCACCGCCAGCGCGACGACCGGAAATAGCCCCGCAATTCGTCGATTCATGGATCAAAAGCTCGGCGCGTTTGGCCCAAAGGCCCGCTCAGATCGAGGCGATATCGCGACGCCTGGCAACCCCTTGGTGCGGCGTGGTTGCCGATCGGCCTGAGCGGACGTTGCGGATCAGGTCGAGGTAACGGTCAATGTGGGCCGCTTCGGACCAATCGCCGGTGCGGCGTGTGTAGCCAAGGTCGGCCAGTTCGTCGCGCAAGTCTTCATCGTGAACGATGCGTCGCAGGGCGATGAGCAGTTCGGCGTCGGTCGAATAGCCCAGGCCGCCGCCGCTCTCGACCCCGGTTTCCAGCAAGGCCCCGCCGCCTTTGTGGACGACGACCGGGGTCCGCACGGCGAAGGCTTCGAGCACGACGTAGCCGAAGGTTTCCGGGAAGAGCGACGGCACGACCACCGCCCTTGCTCCTTGAAACAGCCTGGCCAGTTCCTGACCGCTGAGCAAGCCTTCAAACCGGACGTTGGGCAAGCCGGCAGCCAGGGTGCGCAGGGTGGGTTCATAAGGACCGGTCCCCGCGATCCGCAGGTCCACCTCGGGCAAGTACTTCATGATCGGGATCAGGCGTTGAAAGCCTTTCATCGCGACCAATCGGCCTGCGGCGGCCAGGTACGGACGGCCTCCAGACACAGCGGGCGGGTGGTCCTCGATCCCTTCCGACCAGTCGTCGGGCAGAAAATAGGGCAAATGCACCATGGGCGCGCCGATGCCTCGGGCCCGGTGTTCGTCCAACGTATGGCGTGACGGGAAAATCAAGGCGTCGAGTTCTTGAAGCCCCCGGTCGATCGCGCCGGTGTACCGCCAGGCTTGCGGCGGACGCCCCCCCGCGAGGGAACATCGGACGCACTGAGGGCCGTCGCACGGCTTCTTGCCGAATTTCCAGAGCAGATGCATCGGACAAATCAACCAGTGCTCATGCGCGGTCATCAGCCTGACGGCGCGCTTGCCCATCTTCAAGACGCCTGGCCCGCCGACGAGCGAGATATTATGAAAGTGAACGACGTCGGTATCCACCGCGTCGAGCGCCTTGCGCAAGGCGTCTGCCTTGAAGACGGGCCGCCCGGTCACTTGCGTCGCCAAAGGGGAGAGGATGCCGAGGCCGCTTTCCAGGCGGTGGACGTGCAACCCCGGCGGCGGCGAATAGGGCCGCAAGGGGTGCTTGCCCCGCACGGCGTTGAAGGCGTCGGCGCAGTGGAAGACGTGGACTTCGTGCCCTCGACGGCACAAGGCGCGGGCGAGGCGATCAACGTAGGCCGCGTCACCGCCGAAGCTATGCGCGCCGAAGAACGTGGTGACCATGCAGAACTTCAACGGCGACCTCCTGTCGCGTCGTGCCGCCGAAACGGCGAAGGACCAAGCCCCCAACCTTTTCCCGAGGCGCTGGGCCCCCTCCTTTACCATCTTTGGCCACCCTTGGCCAGTTCGACTTTGCCCGAGCCTCCCGCTACCCCTCTGCCGGCCCCGATCCCTTCAAGGTCGTCCGGCAAAGGCACCCGACAGGGTCGTGCGTCAAGCGTGTCGAGCCGGTTCATGGCGTTAACAGGAAAAGCCGGTCACGACGCCATCAGGGGTGCGTTCTCAGACGAGATTGTCGAGAACCTCGGCTGAGACTGTGTGGTCGGCGGCCTCCGTCCCAATCTGATCGCCAACTCGTCCGGCTCGCGTGCTTCATTCGTAGTGATTATTTGTATACTGCGTGCCGGGGCGGGTCAATCCTCGGCTGGGGGGAAGAGGGTGAGGGACCAGGGGGACGGATTGAGCGGCGGTTTCCCGAGCCGTTCGCGGCTGGCGGCGACCTCGGCCGGATCGTTCACCGGGTTGATCGGGTCTTGGCCGTGGAGCACGCCGACAACGTCGGTCGCGACCCCGACGGCCATGTTCTGCAAACTCTCAATCGTCTGCGCAGCACTGTGAGGAGTGAGCATAACATCATCCCGACCAATCAACGGATGATCAAGGGGCGGCGGCTCGACGTCGAAGACGTCGGCGGCAAAGCCCCAGAGGCGGCCGAGGTCGAGGGCCTCCTTGACGGCCAATTCGTCCACGACGGGCCCCCGGCAGGTGTTGATCAGGATCGCCTCGGGTCGCATCAACGCCAGGGTTTCCCGGTTGATCATTCGTCGTGTGCTGGCGTCGAGTGGAACGTGTAAGCTGACGTACTCAGCCGTCCTGAGCAGCTCGTCCAGGTCAACCCGGCGCGCGGCCGCTCTGGTCACGGCCTCGGCGGGCGGGTCGACGATGTCGTTGTACAGCACGTTCATGCCGAAGGCGACGCGGGCGATCTCACCCAGGCGTCGGCCGATCTTTCCGAAGCCGATGACGCCCAGGGTCCGCCCTTGCAGGTCGCGGCCGACGTGCTTGGTTCGCTCGTTGTATTTCCCCTCGGCCAGCTTCCTCGCCTGCTGGGGGAAGTGTTTCGAGAGGCCGATCATGAAGGCGATCGCATGCTCGGCGACGGCCTCGGTATTGGCCCCGGGGGTGTAGACGACCTGAATCCCCCTGGCCGTCGCCGCGGAGATGTCCACCTGATCGTAGCCGACCCCGTGCCGGCCGATCACGCGCAAACTCGGCGCGGCGTCCATCAAAGCCGCGTTGATCTCGCCAGCGGTGCGGATGACCAGGGCGTCGGCCTCATGAATCTCGCGCTGAAGCGTGGTTGGGTCAAGCGCCGAGGCCATGCGGACTTCCCCTGCCTCATGAAGCAGGCGCATGCCCTCAACGCGCATCGTGGTCAGAGACAGGATGATCGGACGGCTTGGCATTTGGGGAACGCTCTTCAAAAAGAAAAAGGACGGTTTCCACTCAAAGGGCCAAAATCAATTGGCCAGCCTACCACGGGAAGAGCGGGTTTCCAAACCTCGGCCGATTGCTGTACCATCCAAAAGACGGTTTCTCCCAACGGTTTGAGCTGATGAGGGTTTCGATGCGCCAGATTGGCACGATCGCCGACGATAAGGAAGCCAGGCGTCTGGCCGACTACCTCTTGACTCTCGAGATCGAGACCAAGCTCGTTCCGTTGTCCGCTGGAGGGCAGGCCGTCTGGGTCCGTCGCGAAGAGCAGGTGGACCAGGCACGCCTGGAACTGGACGAGTTCCTCGACCGACCAGGCGACCCGAAGTATCAGAGCGTCGCCCAGACCGCCAACCAGATCCGCAAGCAGGCCGAACGCACCGAGCGACAGCACCGCAAGAACACCATCAACCTGCGAGGCCAAGGGACCTATCGCTCTCTGGAGCGTTGCCCCGTGATGTTCCTCTTGCTGGGCGCCAGCCTGGTCGTGGCCGCGCTCACCATGCTCGGCGAGAAGACCTCCGCCGTCCGCCCCTTGCAGATCGGCACCTACCGGATCGTCCTGTTCGAACCCGCCGCCAAAGGCCTGGACGACGATGCCGGCCCGCGCGCGATCAGGCAGTCCAACGGCCTGGCGGAGATCCAGCGCGGCGAGGTCTGGCGGTTGATCACACCAATCTTTCTTCACTTCGGTATCCTCCACCTCGTGTTTAACATGTTCTGGCTCTATGACCTGGGCGGCCTGATCGAACTACGCAAAGGGCATTGGCGGCTGGCGTTGCTGGTCCTGGGGGCTGGCGTGCTCAGCAACCTCGGCCAATTCGCCTGGTCAAACTTCCAGAGCCCGAACTTCGGCGGGATGTCAGGTGTGATTTATGCTTTATTTGGATACGTGTGGATGAGAGGTCGTCACGATCCCGAAGGGGGGATGTCTCTGCGGCCGAACACGGTCTTGTTCATGCTCGGCTGGTTCGTGTATTGCTGGTTCGGGTTCATGCCGGTGGCCAACGCGGCCCACACGGTCGGCCTGGTGGTCGGGGTCGTGGTCGGGGTCGCGCCGCACTGGCGGCGGGAGTTGCGGCGGTGGATCTGAGCCCCGGGCGAAGCCGCCTGGGCTTGGCGGCGGTTTTGGCCCTGGCGGTCGTGAGCCGCCTGGCGGTGATGGCCACGGTCGCCGGCGGTTCGCTCGAAGACCCGGACAATTACCTGCCCCTGGCTCGTTCCCTGGCCGATGGGCGTGGGTTCTGTTTCAAGGGGCGGCCGACCGCGTACCGGCCGCCGCTTTACCCCTTGGTTCTGGCCCCCTTGGTTCGGGCGTTCGGTCCGGAGCCGACCAGGGCGATTCTTGGCTTGCATCTGGCCCTGGGCTTGGGCACGGTCGCCTTGACGTTCGCCACGGCCAGGCGCTGGGGGTTGTCGCCAGGAATTGGCTTGGTCGCCGCGGCGATCGTGGCCTGCGACCCGGTCTTGATCGTGCAAGGGCGTGAAGTAATGACCGAGACGCTCGCCGCGTTCTTGTTGACGGCGACCCTGGCGGCCTTGGCCGGTCCACCGAACCAAGGCGCAGTCCTGGGCGGCCTGGGGTTCGGGTTCTCGGGGCTTTGCAGGCCCAGCACCCTGCCGGCCTCGGCCCTGACCGCATTGGTCTTGATGGTCAGAGGGCCTGGATCGTGGCGGACCAGGCTGGGGCGAGCCCTGATGCTGGTCGTGATGACGGCCTTGCCGCTCGCCCCTTGGGCATGGCGGAACGCCGTTCTGTTTGGCGAAGCGGTCTGGACCACGACGCACGGCGGCTACACCCTGGCCCTGGCCAACAACCCGGTCTACTATGACGAGGTTTTGCACGGTCCCCCGGGGGCCGTCTGGTCCGGGGCGAACCAACAAGCCTGGTGGCAGGCCAACAATCTGGCCAACGGCGGCCTGACCGAACCAAAGGCCGATCGCGCCTTGCGGGCCGACGCCTTGCGGACGATCACCGCGCGTCCGCGTGACTTCGTCGATGCGTCCCTGGCCAGGCTTGGCCGGTTCTGGGCCTTGGCGCCGTCCGGGGCGGTGTACCCGTGGAAAGTCCGCCTGGCGGTCGCCGTCTGGACCATGCCGTTCTGGCTGGCGCTCGGGTTTGGGCTTTTGAGGGCAGACTTCTGGCGCTGGCCGAAGGTCACTGCGCCGGCTGTTGTGATCGCGCTGTCGATCGTCCACGCCGTGTTCTGGACCGACATGCGGATGCGGGCGCCGATCGTGCCCGCCCTGGCCCTGATCGCCGCCGGAGCCATGTCCAGCCGAGGTCGGAGCCCCGATCCCAAGATGGTCTCGAGAAACAATTTGGAGGAAAAATGAAAAAAAACGGGAATTCATCTGGTCAAATGCGACGGATCGGGTAGGCTGAAAAGTGCTGATCTCGGCGGGTTCCCCTTTAGTCGTTTCGGACGCTAGCCTCGCCAGGACGCTCATTTCCGCAGGGGATTTAGTGCAGTGACCAAGAAGCTCTACGTTGGGAATCTGACCTACGACACGACGGAAGATCAGTTGGTGGAGCTGTTCAGTGAGTTTGGCGAGGTGCGTTCGGCGCAGATCATCATCGATCGTGAGACGAACCGGTCCAAAGGGTTCGGGTTCGTCGAAATGGCCGATGGGGGCGACGAGGCGGCCAACGCCCTGAACGGTAAAGACTTCCGGGGTCGTAGCCTGACCGTGAATGAGGCCCGCCCGCGCGAAGATCGCGGTGGTGGCGGTGGCGGCGGCCGTGGTGGCTACGGTGGCGGCGGCGGCGGTTACGGCGGCGGCGGCAGTGGCGGCGGCAGCAGTGGCGGCGGCGGCTACGGTGGCGGCGGCTACGGTGGTGGCGGCGGCGGCCGGGGCGGCTACGGCGGTGGTGGCAGCGGCGGCCGGGGTGGTTCCGGTGGCGGCGGCGGCTACGGTGGTGGCGGCGGCGGCCGGTATTGAGTTCAGCCTTTGAGAATCTCCTTCGGCGGGCCGGGGCTTTCTGAGTTCTCCGGTCCAACCTGATCCGCGCCCGGCTCGGCTCGGCCGAACCGGGCCCTGTTCGCGCTTTCCCCTCGTCTCTGTTTCCTTGACCCGGGATCGACTCGAAATCCGGACCCGCGACCGTCCCAAATCGGATCGGTCGGCGTAGTGTATTGGGACGGTCTCGCGCCCACGCGACAGGTTTGACAAGGCGTCTCGGTCGCTCCCCCTCAGATCCTGAACCTTCGCCCACGCACACCGGGGCAAGACGGCTCGCACCGGGTCGCCGTCCGGCTTCCCATGCAGGACTTTTTCACCATGCACGACTTCGATGCTCAATCCCTTGCGAATCAGGCCGTCATGCTCGGTCTCGTGACGCAGGACCAGGCACACGAGGCGATCATGGAAGCCGAGGACGGCTCCGTCGGGGCCGTCACCCGCGTCATGCTCCGCAAAGGATATCTGACAAGCTGGCAACGCGACCGCCTGCTCAAAGGAGAAGGCACCGGCTTCTTCTACGGCGGCTGCAAGGTCCTCTTCCACCTCGCCGAAGGCACCTTTGCCCGGGTCTATCGGGGTCGCCGCGAGCGCGACGGCAAGTCGATCGCCATCAAGGTCCTCCGCCGCAGGTTCACCACCGACCCAACCGCCGTCCAGCGGTTCAACGCCGAAGCCGAAGCCGGCATGAAGCTCCGCCACGCCAACATCGTTCAGATTTATGACTTCGGTGAACAAGATAAAAATTATTATATGACCATGGAATACGTGGAAGGGTCGAACCTTCGCGAATTCCTCAAGATCCGCCATCGCCTGAGCCCCGAGGAGGGCTTGCCGATCATGATCGGCCTGGCCGAAGGCTTGAAATACTCGCTCGACCATGGCGTCACCCACCGCGACATCAAGGGGACGAACATCCTCATCGCCTCGAACGGCGAGGCCAAGCTGGTCGACTTTGGTCTGGCGACCATCGCCGGGACCGACGAAAAGAAGATGGAGGCCGCCCACGGCGTCCGCACCATTGATTACTCGGCCCTGGAACGCACCTGCCGCAGCCCCAAAGGAGACCCCCGCTCCGACATCTTCTTTCTGGGCTGCGTCTACTACCAGATGCTCACCGGCATCCTGCCCATGCCCGAGGTCGAGTCGAGCGACATGCTGGCCAAGATGCTCAAGCGCAGCTTCGCCGCAATCCGCCCCCTGGCCGAACTGCGCTACGCCCCTCCTGAGGAAATCCGCCTCATCATCGAGAAAATGATGAAGGTTGACCTCACCCAGCGCTACCAGACGATGGATCACGTGCTCGACGACCTGAAGGCCTACCAACAGTCCTTGACGTCCCGGGCCAGTCCCGAACCGGCCAAGGTGGACGCGGTCGCCGAAGTTGAAGAGCCAGCCCCGGGCGACGAGTTCGACGACGTCTTCGCGCCCGCGTCCGCGTCTGAGCCCGAACCCGAGCAGGCCCGGGCCGTCAGCGCCCGGGTTGAAGACCCGGACCCGATCGATGAATTCAACGACCTCGTCGCCGCCCTTCCCGAGTCTCATCCGGAGTCGAAGCCCGAACCGGCCCGGGCCGCCAGGACGGTCCTCTGCGTCGAGGTTCAAGACCAGATCCGGAAGATTTTCCACAAAGCCCTGTCCGGCATGGGGTATCGCGTCGTTCTCGCCCACAACGCCAAGGACGCGGCCAAGAGGGTCCGCGAGTCGCTCCCCGACGTGGTTCTTTATGACGCCGACGGACTCGGTCCCCGGGCCCTCGACGACTTCCTCGACATGCACGCGCACGCTCGTAAGGCCGATCGCGACCTGGCCGCGCTCGTCTTGCTCGGCCCTCGTCAGCGCGAACTTGCTGGCAAACTGCCGACTAACGACCGCGTGGTCGTCCTCGCCAAACCAGTCAAAATGAAAGAAATCCAACATGCGATGGCCCAACTCGTACCGCTGAACTGAACCGCTGATCCAATCGGGCAGACCTCCTTTTTGTCGGGTAGGCCGGGGCCAGGCGAAACACGTTCAGCGTGTTTTTGACTCGTCGCGTTTGGTTTTGTAGAGCGTGTGAACCACACCGATTTTGATTTCCGGATGACGTGGTTCACATGCCCTCCCAGAGCGAAATTGTGGTCAACCGGGCCAGTCCTCGATCAAACAGCTCGCTCGTTTACTTGATCGACCGCAAGGTCGCGGTCAGTTCGAGTGGAGGCTCGCCGGCTTGGTCGGTCGTGACCCGAAAGGTCCGGCGCAGGTCTCCTTGGCTCGTGCCTTGCTCTAGTTTGTAATTGAGCGTGAGAATGTGGATCGGTTTCCGATCGAGGTTGTCAGTACTGAGCAGGAACCCGTCGCCGGAGCCGTCGATCCGGGTAATGGCGAACGGTTTGGCGCCTCGGATCAGATAGCGCCCCTTCACCCCTTCGGCCGAGGTGGCCTCGCCGAGCGCCAGGACGGCCGGGGTTGCGGTCAGGTCGCCTTGAATTTGCGCCGTGACCTGGATCGGGATGGTCGGGCTTTCCCGGTCGTTGGTGACGACCTGGATCTCATCGCGGAGCGAACCGGCGGGTGCGTCGGGCCGTAAAGCGACGCTCAACTGATAGCGCACCATGCCGCCGCCGCGCGAGACCTCCTGGAGCGTCGCGGTTAACGCCTTGCTGGGCGAGACCATCCGCAAGGCCCGCCAATCGGGCGCACCGACCCGCTCGATGGTCAACGTGGCCGAAGGGTTTTTCCCCCTGGAGACGGTGCCGAAATCGATCGTGCCGGGGTTCAGGACGATGTCGCTGAGAATGTTTGACTCGACAGCGAGCCGGACCTCGGTCTCCTGCCCTTGGGCGGTCATCAGGGTCAAGATGAGCTGGGTTCGCTTCACGCCGACGAAGTTGCGCGTGTCCATCTCGGCTTCGATCACCGCCGAGCCGCCGACCGGCACCGTCGAGGCGCTCGCCTTGCCGGTGGTGCAACCGCACGACGCCCGGACGTCCACGATTGTGACTGGTTCGCCCAGACGGTTGGTCAAGATAAAGTTGTAGCGGACCTTCGCCCCTCTCGGGACCGGGCCGAAGTTGTGCCCGGACTCGGCGAAGAGGCCCTCGCCCCACCCTGCCCAGGCCGGTCGTTCGGCGGTTCCGATCAGCAATGTCCCCAGCAACACCCACCCGATGTTTCGCCAACCCATCGCGTCCTCCTTCAAAGCCTCCCCAGGTCCGATCACCCTCATCCTCGGGGCCAGGCTCTTTTATCGACATCAACTAGCCCCCGCGCTCACGCTTTACCGCCTGTCCGGCTATTGACAGCCGGGCGACTGGTCAGGGCGGGCCGTCGTGGGTATGCTCAAGACGGACTCAAAAGACGATCTCGCGCCGAACGTTCGTGGAACCAAAGACGAGGAACGTTGGTTCCTTGCTCTCTTTACTCTCCGCGAGGTTCGCGGCGATCTTCGTGGTTTCTTCCCAAAATAAGAGGCGAGCTGATGACCCGAGGCGGCTTGGACTGGCATGCGACGTCGATCCTCTCGGTCCGTCGAGGCGGCACGGTCGCCATCGGCGGTGACGGGCAAGTGACCCTGGGAACCACGGTCATGAAGGGCGACGCGGTCAAGGTCCGCAAGCTGCTCGACGGCCAGGTCCTGGCCGGGTTCGCCGGCAGCGCGGCCGACGGGTTCGCCCTCCTGGATCGGTTCGAAGGCAAGCTCAAAGACTTCCCCGGCAACGTTCCCAGGGCCGCCACCGAACTGGCCAAACTCTGGCGAACCGATCGGATGCTCCGACGCCTGGAGGCGCTTTTGGTCGTCGCCGACGCCCGCCATAGCCTCTTGCTCAGCGGTTCCGGAGACGTGATCCAGCCGACCGACGGCCTGCTCTCGGCAGGCTCCGGAGGCGGCTACGCCCTGGCTGCCGCACGCGCCTTGATCGCGCATACCGACTTGCCCGCCGGTGAGATCGTCCGCCAGTCGCTCTTGATCGCCGCTGGAATTGATATTTATACAAATACCCATATCACGGTGGAGGAATTGCCGTGTTCGACCTGACCCCTCGCCAGATCGTCGCCGAACTTGACCGCGACATTGTCGGCCAAGGCGACGCCAAGCGGGCCGTGGCGATCGCTTTGCGCAACCGCTGGCGGCGCAGGCAGTTGAGCGAAGAGTTGCGGGCGCAGGTCACTCCCAAGAACATCATGCTGATCGGCCCGACCGGCGTGGGCAAGACCGAGATCGCCCGCCGCCTGGCGAACCTGGTCGGTGCGCCCTTCGTGAAGGTCGAAGCGACCAAGTACACCGAGGTCGGCTACGTCGGCCGCGACGTCGAGGGCCTGATTCGCGATCTGGTCGACGTGGCCATCGCCCTGGTCAAGGTGCAAGAGCGCCAACAGGTCGCCGAGGAGGCGGAAACACGCGTGGAAGGACGCTTGCTCGACCTGCTCTTACCGCCCACTCCCACCAACTGGGGCGAGGTCGAAGGTCCAGAGGCCGACGAGGCCGCCGAACGCCGCAAACGCTCTCGAGAGAAGATGAAGGCCCGTCTCGCCGCTGGCGACCTGGAAGACCGCGAGGTCCAGCTTACCTTGCCTGGCCGGGCCGCCGCTCCGGTGTCGATCTTTGGCGCAGGCAACATGGAACAGATGGAGATGGACCTGCAAGGGATGTTCGAGAAGCTGGTTCCTCGACCGCCGCAGGCCCGCACCATGACCGTCGCCGAGGCCAGACCGCTCTTGCTCGCCCAGGAAACCGAAGCCCTGATCGACCCCGAGAAAGTCAACCAGGCCGGCG
>JBDTIR010000792.1:0-5613 GCA_039936275.1 Isosphaeraceae bacterium
CAGAAGACGTCGAGGAAGTGGTGATAGCCCGAGTAGTACATGGTCTTGTTCCAGTCGTGGAACACGCCGCGAGGAAATCGGACTCCGAGGACCCGCTTACCGCCGTAGAAGTTACGGTAGTAAGGCCCCTGAACCTGGGGGACAATCCGTTGCTCGCGAGGGTAGAGGTAGAAGTTATCGTACAAGGAGTTGTATTCGAAGCCGTTGCCCGGGACCTGGGGCGGCACGTATGGCCAGTGCAGATAATCGGTCCAGTCCTGGGCCTTGGCCGAGCCAATGCCCGAGAGGGCGATCAATGCCCCCGCCAGGACCAAAACCTTGCGCATCGATCGGCGTTTCACGATCCACCTCCGTGTAGAAACGAGGCTCCCGAACCTCCGAAAGTCTGCCACACGATCCGTCGGTGCGCCGCCGGATCGCGTCCTTTTTTTGAGGTCCAGGCGCGGTTAGCGCGATCAAGGCGGGGCGCGCGGTTGTGATTGGAATCGTGAACAGAGCGGCCAAAGGGCTTTGGATCAACCGGAGGATCAATGGATGAGACGGAATCTCTGGATCGCGACAACCCTACTAACCGTCGCCGTTTCCGCCCTTGGCGGCGAACCCGAGCCGGAGGTCGGCCGCTTACGGGCCCACATCGCCACGCTCGCCTCGCCGGAATTCGCGGGAAGACGGGGGGAAGGCGCCCACAAAGCGGCGGAGTACGTGGAAACCGAGTTCAAACGTCTGGATCTGGAGCCGCTGTTTGACGGCGGTTATACCCAAGAGATACCCGGTCGCGACGCCGGAACTGTGCTCGGCCGCAACGTGGGGGCCAAGATCGTCGGGTCAGACCCGGCCTTGCGCGATGAGTGGATCATCCTGGGAGCGCATTTTGATCACCTGGGCGTCCGGAGCGGCGTGCTTTATCCAGGGGCCGACGATAATGCGTCGAGCGTGGCGATGATGATCGAGGTCGCCCGCTCCTTGAGCAGGTCGGCCACTCCCCCGCGCCGGAGCCTGATGTTCCTTGGCTTTGATCTGGAAGAAGATGGACTCTTCGGCTCGCGCTACTTTATTGATCATATGCCGGTTCCACTCGACCGGGTCAAGCTCATGATCACGGCCGACATGATTGGCCGCTCCCTGGGGGGCGTCTGCGGTCCTCGCGTGTTTGTCATGGGGACCGAGCACGCGCCAAGTTTGCGCCCCTGGATCACCAGGGCCGCTGACGGGCGAACGGCCATGGACGTCGGCTTGCTCGGCAGCGACCTGCTGTTAATCGACCGCAGTGACTACGGCCCGTTTCGGGCGCGCAAGGTTCCGTACTTGTTCTTCAGCACGGGCGAAAACCCTCATTACCACAAACCCACCGATACCGCCGAGACTCTGGACTATCCCAAGATCGAAGCCGTCAGCAGGACGATTCAACGCGTCGTTGAGCAAGCCGCCGCGGCGGATTCGCTTCCGACCTGGGAGCCGCGAAGCGACCCCACGATCAACGAGGCGGTCGTCATCCGCGATGTACTTCAACGCCTTCTGGAGCACCGCGACGACTTGAACATCAAGCCGGCCATCATCGCCTTGATGACCAGTACGCTCCGCAGCCTTGACGAGATTATTGATCGAGGCGTCATCACCGCCGTGGAGCGGAGCCGGATCGTTCGCACTGCTCAAATTATCATGTTTACTACACTCTGAATCAGATCGATACGTTCGTTCAATCGTCCTCGTCCGTGAGTTCGACCCGGGTTCGATTGGCATGACTCACCAGGAGACAGGAATCCGCGGTGACGGCGAGTCGGCGCGCCTCTTCGGGGCGGCCCAGGGGGATCATGCCCAGGTCGTCGGCCTGGTCGTCGGTCAGGCTGCTGAGCAGATAAACGTCGGCCCGGGAAAGGGCGGCGATCAGTCTTCGAGCAGCGGCGAAGTCGGGCGCGTCCTTGGCGTCGGCCAACGCGGCGCGGCGGTCGTGGGGGTCGTCCGAACCGTTGAGCCGCTGGAAAGCCTCGCCCAATGGACCACCGGCGCGCGAGAGGGCGACGATCTTGCCGCCGTGGCGAACCAGGCGGCTCGCGGTCGCCAGACCAAGGGCCAGGTCGTCGAGCCTGGTCGGTCGTCCAGGCGTGCCGATCCCGGCGATCACAAGCTCCGCTTGTTGGTCTGCGCGGAACGTCCAGGCCGCGTCAAGCTGTCGGGCCCCATCGGCGCGAACTGTCGCGTCAAGACCGGCGAACACTCCAGCGAGCCCCGAGCGTCCCGGCAAGATCCCGATCTGGAACTGGCTGCCCAGGAGCCAACTCGCCTCGACCGACTCTGTTAAAAGGGGCCGATCATGGGTGGAATTGCTTTGGTCGTCGGACTCTTGGGAACGGAACGCGCGGAGGGTCTCGGCGTCGCTCAAACCAGGTAAGATCGTTCCCCAAGGGCCTCGGTAGCCTAGCGAGGGATCGTACCCAAGCCGGCCGACCGGCACCACGCAATCGGCGTCGGTGAGCCGGCGGTTCAGATAGACGCGGCGGCCATGCGCCGTGGTGGCCAGGTAGGCGAGCTGCGCGGCCTCGCCTGGATCATGGACCGAGCCGATAACGCCCGCTGGCAGCAAACCATCCCATCCACCCGTCGGCAGCGAGGAAGCGAGCACATGAATCGATTCCGGCTCAACCCCAGAGCTGTTCAAGATGGCGCAAATCCCTTGGAGTACGTCCGAGGCGCACGGGATCTCGTCGTCCCAGGCAATCACGACCTGATCGCCAGGTACGACGATCTGGCGCAAAGCCGGATACCCGCCGGCTGGATTCTCCAGGGCGTCCAGAACCATTTGACCGACTTCGACGGCGGGTGCGTCCGCGGGGCCTTGCCAGACGCCCAGGATTCGCTCGTCGTCCAGGTCGAATCCGAGGAGTTCCTCGCCAAATTGCACTTCGGCCCGCATTTGGTTCCTGCTTGAAAGGACTTGAAGTCCGCAATAAATAAAGAGGCTCAACAAAAAAAAGGCCGACGAACGTACTCGGTCCAGCGCACATGATAGGCCCGAGCCGGATCGACGGCAAGCCGACCAAACGCCAAAAACCCGTTCCTTGATCCCCTTGCCACTGCCAAGATCAGCCGAGTATACTCAAACAGTTCGTTGTTCGTTTCTTCCATCAGCGACGAGGCCCGGTCCCGTTCGGACTGATCAAACGGGCGGCCTTGGCCATGTTCTTTCCTCGCTTCGAACGGCGTGTACGGAGTCGAACGAACCCACGTTCCTCGTAGCTTTTCTTTGGCGACGCGAACGCGGTCGATGGCTTTTTAGAATCTGGACGCCCTTTTTAATACACTTGCGATCGTTCCGCAACCACTTTTCAGTAAGTCTAACCTGTGGATGAGTTTCGCGCGCGGATTCACGACGACCTTCGAGGGATCATCAAGGGCGACCTGCTGTTCGAGCCGGTTGAACGCGCGCCGTACGCGCTCGACGCGAGCCTCTACGAGATCGACCCGTTGGGAGTGGTGGCACCGAGTACGAGGGACGACCTGGTCGCCTTGGTCCGCTATGTCGCCGATCAAGGAATTCCTTTGCATGCGCGCGGGGCGGGAACGGGACTGGTGGGCGGTTGTCTCGGTCGGGGGATCGTCGTCGATTTCAGCAAGCACTTGCGGCGCATTATTGAGGTCCGGTCGGATTCGGTGGTCGTGCAGCCCGGGGTGGTGCTCGACGTCCTGAACGCTCAGCTCGCGCCCTTGGGTAGGCGGATCGCACCGGACCCAGGGCGGTCGGAGGCGAGGACCATCGGCGGGATGATCGCCGTGGACTCGGCCGGCGCACGGTCGTTGCGCGACGGTTCGATGGTCGATTACGTCGAGCGTTTGGCCGTTGTTTTCGCCAATGGAGAGGCTGCCGAGTTGGCCCTTGGCCCCTGGCCGGTCGCCGACGAAGAGCCGGCCGACTTTCAAGGGGCCGTGGCTCGCAAGGTCGCGATGCTCCTCACCTGGCATGCCGACCTGATCGCCCATTATCGTCCTCGCATGCCGAGACGCTGGCCAGGCTACGCCTTGACCGAGGTCAGCCGCAAGGGCGGGCTCGACCTTGCAAAGCTGATCGTGGGTTCGGAAGGGACGCTCGCCCTGGTGACCGAGGCGACGCTGCGCACCGTGCCAATTCCTCCAGCCCAAGCCGTGATCGTGCTCTCGTTCGCCCGTCTGAACGATGCCGCCGAAGCAGCCCCCCAATGTCTTGACGATGGACCTTCGGCTTGCGAATTACACGACTGGCGTTCGATCCGCCTGGTCCGTGACGCTGATCCCTTGTTTCGCGACGCGATCGCCGAGGCGGCCGAAGCCGTCCTGATCGTCGAATTCGAAGGGGACGACCCCGACGCCGTGGCCAGGCAGGCCCGAGCCTTGGCCAATCGCCAGGCCAGGACCGGGCGGCTGATCGCCGATCCGTTCACGACCACTCGACGATCAGACTGCGAGCGCCTGCTCGGACTTCGCCGCGCCGTCGTGCCGCTCTTGATGCGCTCGAGAGACCCGGCTCGCGCGGTCCCCTTGATCGAAGACGTCGCGGTCCGTCCCAAGGATCTGGCCGCGTTTCTGAACCGACTTCAAGAACTCTTGCGCGGACAAGGGGTCAGTTGGACCCTGTACGCGCATGCGGGAGCCGGACAACTCCACGTACGCCCTTTCCTTGATCTGTCCGACGCGCGCGACATCGCCCGGCTTGAACCCCTGGCGACCGAGGTCTACGACGCAGTCGCCGAATTTGGCGGCACGATCGCCGACGAGCATGGCTGCGGCCTCGTGCGTACCCAGTTCCTCCGCAAGCATTACAGTGAACTCGAGGTGGTCTTTCGCGAGGTCAAAAACGCCTTCGACCCCCAGAATCTGCTCAATCCAGGCAAGATCGTGGGGGACGACCCCCATCTCATCGTCCAGGACCTACGCCCGCTGTTGGTTCCCGGCGCGGCCCCGGGAACCCCCGGGGCCTTGCACGTGCTATCGGCCCCGTTGATCTGGCCAGACGGCCGCCGCGATGAGCACGTCTCGGCTTGTAACGCCTGCGGCGCCTGCCGTTCGCACGAGCCGACCATGCGGATGTGCCCGACCTTTCGAGCCACGGGAGCCGAGGCCGCCTCCCCAAGAGCCAAGACGCACCTGCTCCGCCAGATCGCCAGCGGCGTGCTCGACCCCAAGACCTGGGGCTCGGAAGAGCTCAAGTCGGTCGCAGACCTCTGCGTTCATTGTAACATGTGTACAATTGAATGTCCAGGCGGCGTGGACGTGTCGAGCCTGATGCTCGAAGCCAAGGCGGCGTTTGTCGAAGACCACGGTCTGACGACCAATGACTGGCTGCTATCGAGGGTGGACCTCTGGTCGTCCTTGGCGAGCCGGACCCCGTTGATGTTCAACGCCCTGATGGGCCATCGAGGCGCCCGCTGGTTGCTAGAGCGGATGTTCGGTCTGTCCAAACATCGCCAGCTGCCCAAGGCGCACCGCACCACGTTCCTCCGCAGGGCCGAACGGCTCGGCTTGACCAAGGCAAGGCCGCGCGCTCCAGGCCCTCGGGTCGCCTTCTTCGTCGATATCATGGCCAATCACTTTGACCAACGCCTGGCCGAAGCCGTGGTAGCGGTGCTCCAGCATGCAGGGATC
>JBDTIR010000793.1:0-4672 GCA_039936275.1 Isosphaeraceae bacterium
CGTCGGCGTTGAAGGAGTCCTCCATCAGGAGGAATACGTCCACGTCGTTCGGCTCCGGCTTATCCGTGACGAACGACCCGAACACGATGAACCTTGCCAACTGACCCGTGGATCGGGCCAGACGATCGACGCGCTCAAAGCGTGTAGAAATGAGCATACAACGAGAGGAACCGCCGCCAAAGCGTGCCAAAGCCTCCCGAAGCGTCGCGCGGTGGACACCCGGCGGCAGATCTCCGGTTTCGTTGAACGGGGGAAGAGTCACGTCCTTGCCTCGGCCGAACCACCGATGAAAGCCTTGCACTGATTGATCTTCTCTCGAAATTCCAGTCTCGCATATTGCTTCCGCCAAAGGAACCGCGAAGCGTCGCGACTGATTGGCCCCGGTCTCTTCCGCCTGCGGTGTTTTTTGCTGCCAGATGAGGAAATCGGAGCCGTTGACAAGGGGCGAGCATGGCGGCCTCTACTATCCGGAAATGCCTTCCACCAAGCCTCAAGTTCGGCTTCGGATGCAAAAGCCCCGAGCGGCCATCGTCTCATCGACCATGCGGACGCCGAGACGTCCCGGCGTGCTGGGTCAGGTAATCGGCTCGGGCTCGTGGTCCTCGGGCTTGGGCAGGCCGGGGTCGAACCAGTGGTAGATGGCGGGCAGGACCATCAGCTTGAGGATCATGCTGGTGGCCAGGCCGCCGATGACGACGGTCGCCAAGGGGCGCTGAACCTCGGCCCCGGCGCTCGAGGAAAAGGCCATCGGCACAAAGCCGAGGCTGGCGACCAGGCCGGTCATCAGGATCGGCCGGAACCGGGACATGGAGGCTTCGCGCACTGCCTCATGCACCGGCTTGCCCTCCTCAATGAGGTGACGGATGGCCGTGACCAGGACCAGGCCGTCGAGCACCGTCACGCCGGAGAGGGCGATGAAGCCGACGCCTGCCGAGATGCTGAAGTTGAGCCCGCGCACCCAGAGCGCCAGGATGCCGCCGACGGCCCCCAGGGGGACCGACAGGAAGATCAGGGCCCCCAGCTTGATCGAGCCGAAGGTGGCGAAGAGCAGGAGGAAGATTAAGACCAGGGCGATCGGCACGACGACCAGGAGCCGCTTCGTGGCCGACTGAAGGTTTTCAAAGGTGCCGCCCCATTCGAGCCGATAGCCGGAAGGCAGGTCGATCTTGGCGGCGACCGCCTCCTGGGCCTCGGCGACGAACCCGGCCAGGTCGCGACCACGGACGTTGACGGTGATCATCGCTCGACGCTCGCGGTCCTTGCGCCAGATCTCATAAACGCCGTCCTCAAGCTCGATATCGGCCAGGTCCTGGAGCGGGATCATCCGCCCCTGGGGGTCGGCGATCTTGAGCTGGCGGATCGATTCAATGTCGTCGCGGTATTCCGGGGCGAACCGGACCTGAAGCGCGAACCGGCGCTGGCCTTCGACGACCTGACCGACGATCTTGCCGCCGAGGGCCGAGACCACGTTGAGCACGTCGGAGGCGTTGATTCCATAGCGGGCGATCCGGTCGCGATCGACCTTGATCCGCAAGGAGGGCAGGCCGAGCACTTCCAGCGCCTTGACGTCGGCCGAGCCGGGGACGTCGCTCAGCACCCTGGCCAGTTCCTCGGCCTTCTCTTGAAGGACCGTCAGGTCTTCGCCGTAGATCCCGATGCCGACGTCTCCTTTGACGCCGGCCAGCATGTCGCTGAACCGCAGGTCAATCGGCTGGGTGAACACGACGACCGTTCCCGGCAAGGCCTCTCGGGAGATGTGATCGATCCTGTCGATCAGCTCGTCCTTGGTCTTGACCCGGGTCCAGGTGTCGGGCTCGTTCAAGTAGATATAAAACTCGGTGGTGTTGACGGCGGCCGGGGACAGGCCGATCTCGGGACGGCCCGACTGGCTGACGACCGAGCGGATCTCGTCGGGGAGGGCCTTGAGAAGCGCTTTCTCCAGGCGAGTCGTGTCGTCGGCGGCCTCGCTGAGCGAAGCGTTGGGCGGGCGGGTCAGGTCGAGGACGATGTCGCCCTCGTCAAGCTTGGGAATGAACTCACCGCCCAGGCCCATCGCCAACGGGACCGAACCGGCCATCAACAAGAAAGCGCCAAGCGTGACCAGTAACGGATGGGCCAGCGACCATTTGAGCACCGGCGCATAGATCCACTTACCCACGCGGATCGGCCAGGTGTCGCGCTCCGAGGCGCCTGGCTTGAGGAAGAACGAGGCCAGAACGGGCGTCGCCGTCAAGGACAGCAAGAGCGAGCCGGTCAGAGCGAAAATGACCGTCAGGGCCATCGGCCGGAACATCTTGCCCTCGACCCCTTCGAGCGCCAGAAGCGGTAGGTTGACCAACGTAATGATCGCCACGCCGAAGACGACGGGCTTGCGCACCTCAAGGGTCGCCTGGCGAATGATCGCGACCGGGTTGCGGTCCTTGGAAGCGTGCGAGAGCCGGCTGACGCAGTTCTCAATCACGATGACGGCGCTATCGACGATCAGGCCGAAGTCGATCGCCCCCAGGCTCATCAGGCTGCCGGCCACGCCGTAATAGAGCATCAGGTTGCCGGCGAAGAGCATCGAGAGCGGGATCGCCAACGCCACGATCAGGCCCGCCTTGAGGTTCCCCAGCAAGACCAGGAGCACGATGATGACCAGCGCGCCGCCTTCGGCCAGGTTGCGCGCGACTGTGGCGATCGCCCGCTCAATCAGCGTGGAGCGGTCGTAATACGGGTCGATCACCACGCCTTCGGGCAGGGTCGATTGCAGTTCCTTGACCTTGTCTTTGACCCGTTCGACCACCACCCGGCCGTTCTCACCGGCCAGGAGCAGGACCGTCGCGGTGACGGCCTCGCCCCGACCGTCGCGGGTGACGACCCCTTGACGGAGCATCGGCGCGAACTGGACATTGCCCACATCCCGGATGTAGATCGGTGTGCCGGTGGGGGTCGTGTCGAGGACGATCTCGCCGATCTCCTTGAGCGAGCTGACCAAGCCCTGGGCGCGGATCACTCGCAGCTCGCCGTTGCGTTCGAGATAACCGCCGCCGGAGTTGCTGTTGTTCTGCTTCAAGGCCAGAAAGACGCGGTCGATCGAGATCCCACGGGCGGTCAGGAGGGTGGGATCGATCCGCACCTCATAGGTCTTGAGCTCGCCGCCAAAGGTGTTGACCTCAATGACCCCCGGCACGCTGAGCAAAGGCCGCGCGACGTCCCAGTCAAGGATCGTCCGCAATTCCATCAACGACCGTTTCCGTTTCGTCCCGTCCTCGTTCTTGACCTCGAACTGGTAGATCTCTCCGAGCCCGGTGGCGACCGGCCCCATGGAGGGCGAGCCGAACCCTTCGGGGATCTCGTCGCGTACCTGGAGCAAACGTTCATTGACCTGTTGCCTGGCCCAGTAGATGTCGGTCCCATCCTCGAAGATGATCGTCACCGAGGAGAAGCCGAACTGAGTGATCGAGCGCACTTCCTTGATGAGCGGGATGCCGTTCATCGCGTTTTCGACCGGGATCGTGATGAATTGCTCCACCTCTTCCGGCCCCAGAGCGGGCGCATTGGTCAGGGCCATGACCTGCACGTTCGTGATATCGGGCACCGCGTCGATCGGCAGGCTGAGCAGCGAATAGGCCCCCGAGACGGCCACGCCCACAAGCACGAGGATGATAAAGCCCCGATGAGCCAGTGAGAACTTGATGAGAGCGTCGAACATGGACGATCCTTATTGATGAATCGGGCTGTTATTTCAAATTGAGGAAAATCCCCATGTCGCCTCGTGGTCAGGCTCAGCCTGACCACAAAGTTGGGCTCTATTCATGTTTCAGATTCAAGATTCAAGATGCCAGATTCCCGATTGAATGGGAAGTGACGCGATTCGATTTCATGCATTATAATAAACCGAGATCGCGACACTCTTCCTGATGAGCCAAATCATCCAAAATCGACCCGAATGCCGGAGTTCGAATGACGAGCGATCACGAATTCCGTAATACTTATTAATATTTCAAATCTGGAATATCTGGAATCTGGAATCTGGAATCCGACCAACTTATTACATTTACCTATTCCAATAAAATCAAAGCTCTCGCCCTTCCTCGCGCAATGCCTTGGCTCCGAGCTTGAACGCGCCCGAGATCACAACTTCCTCGCCCGCCTTCAGGCCGTCGAGGACCGCCACGCGGTCGCCATCGTGCTCGCTGGCGACCACGGCGCGTCGCTCGAAGCGTTCCGGCGCGATCCGGACGTACACGAATTGGTCGTCGTCTTCGGTCAGGATCGCCGAGATCGGAATCAGGGCCGCCGGACGTGCGGAGGTGCTGTGAATCTTGACCTCGACGAACATGCCCGGCTTCAAGGCGCGATCCGGGTTCTCGGCCCGCGCCAGCAAGAGGACCGAACGGCTCTTCTCGTCGACCAGGTCGCCTGAATAGATCACCTTGCCGTGAAACGTACGGTCGGGATAGGCCGGTGATGTGAACTGAATCGGGTCGTCGCGGTTCTGGTTCAATTGATCAAAATCACTCTCGTGAATATAAGCTTCGATCCATACGGTTGCCAGATCGGCAAGCGTATAAATCTGTTGTCCTTTCACGACGGCCACACCCGGCACGATCATGGCGCGGTCGAGGATGGTGCCGTCGAACGGGGCCCACATTGAGAAGGTGCTAATCGGCTTGAGTTCCTTCTCGTG
>JBDTIR010000794.1:0-6400 GCA_039936275.1 Isosphaeraceae bacterium
GGTGTTGCCGCCGGCGCCGCCGTCATTGGCTTTGTAGGTGAAGCTGTCGGTCCCTTGATAGCCGAGGTTGGGCGAATAGATGAACGAGCCGTTGGGGTATAACGTCAAGGAGCCATTGGTCGGATTGGTCACCAGGACGGAGGTCATCGAATCGCCGTTGGGGTCGGAGTCGTTGGCCAGCACACCGGGGCCGCCGATGGTCAGGGGCAAGTTCTTGGCGGTCGAGAAGCTGTCATCCAATGACACAGGCGGGGCGTTGACTTTGATATTGACGGTGGTGGTGTTGCTGTCGGCGTTGCCGTCGTTGGCCTTGTAGGTGAAGCTATCGGGGCCGAAGTAACCAACGTTGGGAATGTAGAGGAACGAGCCGTTGGGAGTGAGCGTCAAGGAGCCGTGGAGGGGAGAGTCAATCACGGCGGCGGTGAGCACGTCGCTGTTAGCGTCGGTGTCGTTGGCCAGGACGCCGTTGGTGTCGTCAACAAGCAGGAGATCGTCTTGATTGACCGTGTAGCTGTCATTGACCCCCACCGGCGGGGCGTTAACTTTGATGTTGACCGAGGTGAGGTTGCCGTCGGTGCTGCCGTCGTTGGCCAGGTAGGCGAAGGCGTCTGGGCCGGCGTAGCCGGTGTCGGGCGTGTAGGTGAATGAGCCGTCGGGGTTGAGCGTCAGGGTGCCGTGGGAAGGAAGGGCGAGCAGGTTGGCGGTGATCGGATCGCTATCGGGATCGCTGTCGTTGGCCAGAACGCCGTTGGCGGCATTGACGTTCAGGATTGTGTCTTGACCGACGGTGTAGCTGTCATCCGTTGAGATCGGCAGGCCATTGACGGTGATGTTGACCGTGGCGAGGGCGCTCAACTCGACACCGTCACCGACCATGTAGGTGAAGCTGTCCGGGCCGAAGTAGCCGGAGTTGGGTGTGTAGGTGAAGGAGCCGTCGAGGTTGAGGGCCACGTTTCCGTGGCTCGGCGAGGACATGGGAAAGGCGGTGATGGTATCACCCTCAGGATCGCCGTCGTTGGCCAGGACGCCACTGGCGGCGTTGACGCTCAGGGACGAGTCTTGATTGACCGGGTAGCTATCGCTAACGGCGAAGGGCTCAAGGTTGAGCCGGCCGATCTGGTTCCCGGTGGCCTCGGTAAACAAGATGTGGCCGTCAGGGCCGACGGTGATCCCGGCCGGGTTGCTCGCGGACGTCGGTACGCTGTAGCTGCCGACGAAGGTGCCGCTGGTGTTGATCCGGCCAATCGTGTTGCCGGTGGACGTGGTGAAATAGAGATCACCGCCGGGTCCGGCAATAATCTGTTGCGGGCCGAAGTCGCTTGGGAGGACCGGAAATTCGGTGATGACGCCGGTGGTGGTGATTTGGCCAATAGAATTACCGTTGGGCGCGGTGAACCAGAGGTTGCCGTCGGGGCCGGTCGTGATCGATCCCGGAGTGTTCCCGATGGGTAATACGTACTCGGCGATGGTGCCGATGTTGGGGCCGGAAGGGACGATCGAGCCGATGCTGTTGGTGCCGATCTGGGTGAACCAGAGATTGCCGTCGGGCCCGCTGGTAATCCCAGAGGGTTGGCTGTTGGCGGTGAGCCCCCCGTACTCGGTAACCAAGCCCCCGGTGGTGATCATGCCGATCTGGTTGGCACCGGTCTCGGTGAACCAGAGGTTGCCATCCGGGCCGGCGGCGATTCCTTGCGGGCTGCTGAGGGAGGTGATCACCGAGTACTCGGTGATGAGACCCAAGGGGGTGATCATGCCGATCTTGTCAGTCCCCGTCGCGGTGTACCAGAGGTTGCCGTCGGGGCCGGCCGTGATGCTGGTCGGCTGGCTGCCGGGGAGAAGGGAGAACTCGGTGAGACCGCCTGCCGGATCCATCCGGCCGATCTTGTCGAGGCCGGGTTCGGTGAACCAGAGATTGCCGTCGGGGCCTGGCGTGATCGACTGTGGGGCTGAGCCCGAGGCGAGCCCGGAAAACTCGGCGATCGACGCCAGGAGTCTTCGGTCCTCAAGGTGCTCGACCATTCGACCCGAAAGCTTCAAAGACCGCTGACGTCGTGATCGGCTCGAACTACGCATTGTTGTGAATCTCCCGATCGTCGGAAACAGATCGACATGTTTTTTTGAAAAACGTCCGAGCAAAGACCAACCCACCCAACGACCCGGTCCTTGGCGTTTGATCGGCTCGGTGATATCGCGGGAGCGTCCCCGGTTGACGCGGACCTTTGAGACCACCCGTCATGCCAGATCTCGCACAACCCACGGCGTCCACGGCAGTTTCCAGGTCATGAAATGACCATAGAACACCAATCGCCCCGAGGCGAGTTTCCGGGTTCGGATTTCTCCATCGGCGGCGTCGCCGGTTGGACCTTTGAGGCCCTTTTACACTGCGATTGACGGGCAACCCGGTCCGTTTTGGGAGGGTGGACTCATTGTGGTTCGTCCACCCTCCTCCCGTCAGACGTCTCGATCCGTATCAATCAACCTTTATTTAGGCGAGGTCTTGGGGCCTCCGTCCAGCTTACGGATGCGGAGGTTTCGATACGCCACCGGCCCGTGGTCTCCTTGCAGCAAGATCGGCCCGGGGCGGTCGGGGCCGTCGAGCCCTGATCGGGTGCAACCTTCGCCGAAGAAGCCGACGTAACGGCCGTCCTTCTCCTCAAGCTTCACCCGCAACTCAGCCGGCTTGCGGGCGTTCTCCTGGTTGAGCCGGTCAAACGCGGCCTTGTCGGTCTCACCATAACGGAAATCCATATCTTGATAAACGGTCTGTCCATTCCAGACCAAGCTGATCGTCTTGTCCTTCATCGTGATGTCATAAGACTGCCACTCGCCTGGCTGCTTCGAGAGGTTCCGCCGAGGCACGGCGCGTTCGTACAAAGCGCCGCAGTCGTGAACGCCGAGCGGGTCCACGCCGAAACTGTCAAAGACCTGGATCTCGAACAAGCCGCGATTGTAGACCCCTGAGTTGCTCCCCTTGGGAACGGTAAATTCCAGGTGTAACTGGTAATTATAGAAGGACTCGTTCGTCATGATATCCGACCCTCGGCCGTCGCCCCCGCAGAGCAAAACGGCGTCTGGCGAGCCTCCCTCGCCGACCGGAAGCAGGCGAGCCGGGTTGCCCGGGTCGAGGGTCACGTTATCGCAGACGACCCAGACGCCTTTGGCCTTGGGGTTTTTGGGGGTCCACCCTTTGAGGTCTTTGCCGTTGAACAGGGGTTCCCAGCCCGGCTCAAGGTCGGGCGGAGCGGCGAGCAAAGGGGGGGCCGTGGCGAGGCCCAGGATCATTGCGAAAACAAGGCGGGCGATCGACATGAGTGACGGGCTCCTGCTTTTGGTTTCGTTTGTCGGTGGTCAAATCTCCTCAAAGAGGATACGCCCAGCCGACAGGTCTTTGCGAGATCGTGCCTCCCCTTTTGAGGTTCAAAGGAATGGATCAAGGGGCGGTCGAGGCGAGCGTGGGGGCCGCCTTGGTTTCTGGCGGGACGGCCCCGATGGTCTTGAGAATCCGATCGCGGGCGTCGGCCAGCGAGGAGGCCACGCCGGAGGCCCCGGCGGAGGTCAGGCGCTCGGTCAAGGAGGTGCTGAGATTGCCCTCGCCCCAACGGCCGACCAGGATCGGCAGCTTGGGGGCCTGGACGTGGAGCCTGCGGACCAGGTATCGGGCCGAGGTCAGGCCGACCGGCGGCAGGTGTGACAGGACCACGAGGTCGGGTTCGTGACTGGCGATCGCCTCAGCCAGCTTCAGGGGCGACTCGCCCGCGGGCATGATCTCCAGTTGGCAACGGCAGCCAAGCGGTTCGAGCACCTGGGCGAGCATCCGCAAGACCAGAGCATCGGCCTGGTCGTTGGCCGCCACGCCGACCAGTTTGGCCGTCACGGTCGTCTGGGCCTGGTCCCGGGCCTGGTTCTTCCCCTGGGCGGACAGGGTTTTGAGGCTCAGGTCGGGCTCCCCTTCGAGGTCGTCGATCAGGTCGCCGACAACTCGCCAGACGAACGCCTGTTCCCGCTCGTCGATCTCCTGGCGTGCTGCGTCCCGTTCGGCTCGGGAAAGGGTCGGGATCAAGACCTGATCGAAGACCTCGACTCTTGGCCTGGTCCGGAGCGCTTCCTCGACGACGTCCTCGGCGCCGTCCTGGTCGCTCGCCAGCAAGCGTTGATAGAACTTGACGTCGGGGTCCAGGGCCGCTTCCTCGCCCAGCAGGGTCGCGAAGAACCGTAGGCTGGGCACGTACTTGCCCAGGACCGCCAAGCAGACCGTCATGGGGGTTGAGAGCAAGAGCCCGAGCGCCCCCCAGAGCCAGGTCCAGAACATCGCCGCGACCAGCAGTCCCAGGGCCGAGACCCCGGTCGTCTTGCCATAAATAATCGGCTCCAGGAAGCTGTTGGCGACCAGCTCCATGACCCCGAAGAGGACCAGGACTTCGATCGGAAGCAGCCACGAACCCATCGGCGCGACCGCGACTGAGAAGACCAAGGGGAGCAGGAAGGCCGTCGTCGGACCCACGTAGGGGATGAACCTCAAGGCCGCGGCCAGGAAGCCCCAGAGCGCCGCCAAGGGGAGGCCGATCGCCCAGAGACCAAGGCCGACAATCAGGCCGATGACCGAGTTGACCGCTGCGAAGGTCGCCAAGTAGCGGCTGACCCGCTGGCCGACCTCGCCCATCGTTCGGGTCGTCAGGCTGATCTGCCGGTTGCCGGCCAGGCGGATGATCCGGTCGTTCAGGTCCTCGCGGTTGAGCATGATGAACAAAACCAGGATCAAGACGAAGAAGCTGACGCCGACGAATTCCAGATACGGCCCGACCGCCGTCTGAAGCCGCTGGCGAAAGCTGGGGGCCTCAACCACCCGCACGTCTTGTACGTTTGGCCCGCGCCCCTGCATCGTCGTCGGCGCGTCCATGTGCGCGGCGACGTTCGAGACGACCTTGTTGGCCCTGGTCAGGGCTGAATCTTGCTTCGGCTTGACCAGGGTGTCTACCTTCTCAATCATCCGCTCCTGATATTTCGGCAGGTCGTTGGCCAGGGACGTCAGTTGACTGCCCACGACGTAGCCGACCCCGCTCAAGACGCCCAGGGAGAGCACGACCGTCAAGATCACCGCCAAGGCCCGAGGCAGTCGCCGACGCTCCAGGAACGCGGCGACCGGAGTCAGGCAGAAACTCAGCAAAATCGCCAGAGCCAAGGGTTTCAAGACTTCTCCCGCCAGCGACATCGACGCCACGATGGCGATGATCAGGAACGTCACGATCACCGGATGATCCATCCGGAACGGGCTTCGGCGATTGGCCATCTGAGAACGACCTCGAAAATTGAGAAGGATCAACCCTGGTAAGAAAACAAATCTGATGATGTCTGTGTTGTCTTGCAATGCATGTACTGGGCTATGCATCGTGGGCCGTCCAGTGCGCATCAGACCTTGGACGGGAGTCTCTTGCGAACGGCGTGCCCAAATGGGGACCGGCGCGCCGCTTGCAATCAGACCCCCTGGTCTGGCATATGGAAAGAGGCGGCGATGAGTTTCGCTCCGTTAAAGGCCGGCGGCCAGACCGCCGGATCGTCCGCCGTTCTGGCCCTTTTACTTTGAGAATCGAGCCGAGGAGGTCCCCACCCATGACGCCGCAAACCCCCAACCGCCGCGACTTTCTTCAGGCCGGAAGCGCTGCCCTGGTCGCCGCCGCCCTGGCCGCCGAGGCCGACGCCCAACAACCCGCCAAGACCAATGACGGCGGCATTCCCATGCGCCTCCTGGGCAAGACCGGGGAACAGGTCAGCCTTCTCTGCCTGGGCGGCCACGCCGCGGGCAACCCCAAGAAATTCTCGGAAGCGGCCAGCCTCAAACTGATCCAGCGAGCCGTTGATGAAGGAATCACCTTCATGGACAACTGCTGGGATTATCATGACGGCCTTGCCGAGGAACGCATGGGCAAGGCCCTTTCCGAGGGCGGCAGGCGCGACAAGGTGATGCTCATGACCAAGGTCTGCGGCCGGACCGCCAAGGACGCCCAGTCGAACCTGGAAGACAGCCTTCGCAGGCTCAAGACCGATCGCATCGACCTCTGGCAATTTCACGAGATGGTTTATGACAACGACCCCGACTGGGTCTTTGCCGAGGACGGCGCGATCCACGCAGGACTCAAAGCCCTGAAGGACGGCAAGGTCCGCTACCTTGGTTTCACCGGCCACAAAGACCCCCTGATCCACCTCAAGATGCTGGGTAAACCCTTTGATTGGGCCGCCGTGCAGATGCCCTTGAATGTCATGGACGTTCATTACCGCAGCTTCCAGGCCCACGTGTTACCCGAACTGCTCCGCCGAGGCATCGGCGTCCTGGGCATGAAGAGCCTCGGCGGCGACGGCTCGATCGTTACCAAGGCCGGGATTTCGGTCGAGGACGCCCTGCGCT
>JBDTIR010000795.1:0-7652 GCA_039936275.1 Isosphaeraceae bacterium
GGTGTCGTCCTCGGGACAGATCAAGTAGCTTATGTGGCTCTGGAAGAGGCGTCGGTTGGAGATACCGCTGTCGTCCCTGGTGTCGTCAGTATAAACCCGCTCGCGGTGGATGGAGTTTGCGATATCGAGCTGATCCACATAGGGCAAGATCGAGACGACCCAGCTATACAGCGGCCCGACCTGGGTGGACCCGTTCCCACGCGGCTCGGCGTCCGGGCGGAACCGGGCAGGGTCCTGGAGCGATTGGTAGATGATTGACTCGCGAGGGTCGAACGAGTCGCGCCCGGGACCGGGCAGAGCCTCGGGCCGCTCGCCGAAGGTGCCGGCGTTGGGGAAGGTGTTGGATGTATTGAGATACTGGATCAAGCCGAGACCGACTTGACGCATGTTGTTGGCGCACTGGAGACGTCGGCCACCCCTGCATCTTGTCCCGACAAGTGCCGGCAAGATCAGGCTCACCACGAGACCACTAATACCGACGATCACGAGCAGTTCCGTGAGCGTCAGACCTCGACGACGAGGGTCGGTCATGGTCTTTGGCTCCCACTTTTGGAAGACGTGTCACCCTGGATCTGGACGCCAGGGCCGCCGCAAACTTCCCCCATGAGGATCGATGGTATCGAGGCGTGAAGAAACGTCAAGTCCCCGTCTCATAGGGAGACAGCGAGTGGCAGGAATCGGGCGGAGCGGGCCGCCGGGTTGGGAAGCCGGCATGGCCGGGGGATCGCTGCGCTCGACTCTGGCACACGCGCCGACTTATCCGCGTGCCCGGTGGAAGGGGCGATGGAAACGGATGGGGAACCGGGCGACGTAGTCACCGACAGGGCGGCCGTGGTCCCGGGGACGGTGGCGAAGGGGCTGGCCTTCGAGTGGGTTGCCGGCCAGGTCGGTGATCTGACTGGAGACGACTCGTAGCGTCAAGTGGCCTGGTCGGATCGGACGGCCGTCGTCGATCGTCAAGGCCGCCAGACTGGTCGGGTCGGTCCCCGTCGATGGCGCGATCAATGAGTAGGCCGTCGCCCGGTACGCGGGACCATGAGGCCAGGCGCGGCCGGAGACCCGGTAAGCTTCCGGCCGGATCAAAGTGGCCGGGTCCAAGCCCGAAAGATTGTCCTGGAAGGCGACGACCAGGCGGCCCTCTGGCGGGTCGGCAGACGCCGCGACGACCCTGGGCGGGGTGGTGTCAATGACCAAGCCGCCGGACGAGCCAAGATGCAGGACGGTGCCGGACAGGACGTCGCCCTTGAGGTTAACCAGCGCGACCCCGACGGCGTAGAGGCCGTCGTCCAGGGTCGAAGACTGAATCCGCCACGAGCCGTCAGGGCCGGCGATCATGCCGCCGACGACGCGCAGACCGGGGGTGTCGGCCCGCTGGACAACCAGCAGGACGCCTTGGCCGGGCGCCGCGGTGCCAGAGAAGGTCGGGCGAGCGTCGGCCGTGATGGCGTCGGTGGCTGAAGGGCCAGTGTCGCTGCCCGGGTCCATCGCGGCCAGGACCGGCACGACCGCTGTCGTGGTCGCGGTCGCCGACGCCCCGCCGGCATCCTTGATCGTGATGGTGACGGTGTACTGCCCAACGCTGGCGTAAGAGTGGCCGCCCTGGACGAACAGGCCGCCTTGAGCGTTCTGAGCGATGACGCCTGGCGCAGGGGCCGAGCCGTCGCCCCAGTCCACAACGGCGGTGAAGTCGCCTGGTTTGGGGTTCAGCTCGGCGGCGTCGATCGCGGCCAACGGGCCGACCACAGTCCCATTGCTATCAACGTTCAGGGGCGGCCCGTCAGCCTTGACAAGATCCGCCAGCACGAGCTGGCCGACACGGTTCGTGTTCTCGGTAAACCAGAGATTGCCGTCCGGGCCGGTCGTCAGATCGTAGGCCAGGCGGCCGGAGGGCAGCGCATAATAAGAGACAGCTCCCTCCGGCGTGAGGCGGCCGATCCGGTCGCTCGTCCCCGGGCTATGGAGGCCCGAGTCCGAAGCGAGGAACCAGACGTTGCCGTCAGGACCGGTGGTGAGCTTCAGGACGGCGACGCCGGTCAAGGTCGAGCTGATCTCGTTGACGAGGCCGTCCGGCGTGACCGTCGCGATCCGGTCGGCCGGCGGGCCGGTGGGGAGTGAAGCCGTCTCGACGAACCAGGGATTGCCGTCCGGGCCGGTCGTCATGACCGTCGCGCCGAAGACCCCCGCAGGCAGGCGATACTCCATGTACTGGCCATCGGGGGTGAGCTTGCCGATCTTCGGGATGTCGGGGTCCTCGGTAAACCAGAGGTTGCCGTCGGACCCCGCGACGAGGTCGAGCACGTCTCTGCCAGTTGGGTTGAGTTTAAAGGTGGTGATCGTTCCGTCGGTCGCGACCCGAGCAACCGCCGGCCCGAGGCTGAGATTCGCTTGGACCGTGGACACGGGGGGACCGCCCCAAGGATAAGGAGTCAAGCCGACGGAGATTTTGTAGTACTCCTGGGGAAGCGTCACCCATAAGGCCCCGTCGGGGCCGGCGGCGAGGCCGCCCGTGGGCTGTTCACCGAGATAGAATCCTGTGAGGTCGCCGGACGTGGTGATCCGATGGATGTGGCTGAAGGACCTGGGAAGCGTGCCGTTAAAGGTGGTGATCGTGGTGGTGGACCAGATGTTGCCGTCAGGCCCCGCGACAATCTCGCCGGCCGTGCCGCCGTAGGGCCGCCGGAGAAAGTTACTGGTCTGACCGCTCGGGGTGAGTCGGTCGAGGACGCCCCCGTCTGAAGTCATCCAAAGGCTGCCGTCGGGCCCCTGGGTGATGCTCTTGGCACCGGAGAAGAATGTGAATTCGTGGAAGATGTTGGCCAGAAGCCGTCGATCCTCCAGGGCCTCGACCCGAGGCCGGGAAGAGTGGGTTCGCCGTCGGGACCACCGCGAGACTCTGAGTGGGGGCATCGTTGTTGACTCCGCGACCTGGCGGCGGGTCACCGGGTTCGCCTGTCGAACCAAGCAACATCACCGCTCGAAGATCCTTGATCCACCGCCTCGTCCCCATTCCCATCAGTGCTTTGAACACAAATGCAAGAAATGACCTATGCCTGGTTGGAACGGCGGACACGGCATGGGACGAATCGTCGGAGCCGGTCAAGCCGGTGTGGACGAGTCGCCTCGTCTCGGCTTCCGAATCGTCGATGGCGTTAAGTCACCCGCGCGTTCGGACGCCGTCGTCAAGCGTCGATGTGATCAGCGCTTACCATACCAACATTGCATCAGCGTGGATCGGATGCAAGCAGGTTTTTTGCCCGTCCCGGTTTTCGTCTTATCTCTCCGACGACGAGCGGTACCAGGCGACGAAGCGGGCCAGGCCGTCGGGGAAGGTGGTGCGAGGCTCGTAACCAAGGCCGAGGCGGGCTCGGGAGATGTCAGCATAGGTCTGGCGAACGTCGCCGGGCTGCTCAGGGAGGCGGTGGATGATCGGTTCCTTGCCCAGGGCCTCACCGATGGCCGCGATCATGGCACGCAGCTCGACCGGGTCGGAATGGCCAAGATTGTACAGGTCGTGGCCGGCGCAGCGGTCAATGGCGCGGACAACGCCGTCAACCAGGTCGCCGACGTAGGTGTAGTCGCGGCGGGTCGAGCCGTCGCCGAACATCGGCACGGGCTGCCCTTGATCGATCAGGCGGGCGAACTTGAGGACGGCCAGATCAGGCCGATTGCGAGGGCCATAGGCGGTGAAGAACCGCAGGCCGGTAACGGGCAAGCCGTGGAGGTGGTGGAAGGTGTGGGCGAGCAACTCGCACGCCTTCTTGGTCGCGGCGTAGGGGCTGACCGGGTGATCGACCGAGTCGGTCTCTCGGAACGGGGCGGTGTCCCGATCGCCGTAGACGCTGGAACTGGAGGCGTAGACGAACCTGGGGCGAGGTTCGAGACGGCAGGCGGCCTCAAGCAGGTTGACCGTGCCGACGACGTTAACCCCGGCATAAAGCGCCGGCTGCTCGATGCTTGGCCGGACCCCGGCGAGCGCGGCCAGGTGGGCGACGGCCTCGGGCTGGAAGTCGGCAAAGAGCCGATCCACCCCCTCGGCGTCTCGGACGTCCAGCTCGGCCAGGCGAAAGCGTGGATGGCGGGCGGCCTCGGCCAGATTGGCCCGCTTCCTTGCCTCGGCATAGAAGGGGTCAAAGTTATCGACGGCGACCACGTCGTGACCATCGGCCAGGAGGCGATCCACCAGGTTTGAGCCTATGAAACCAGCCCCGCCGGTGACAATTATGCGCATGAATCTATTGATCCCTCTTCGGTCGCCCCACGAGGCCCGGGCGCTCCGCAACCAATGACCCAAGCCTCTCTTTAGCATCTCCAGCGACGCAGGGGAAGCCGCTCTTTCCGGTTCTTTGATCCGGCGAGCCGATGGCCATCGGTTCGCCGGATCAAAGGGAAGTTAATGCGAACAACAATAACTATATTCGCTTAATTCAATTTGGTCATTCCAGGCTCAGCTCCCAGTGGACCGTGGCCGACGTGCCGTCGAGAACGAGACGAGGGCCGTCGGAGTCCTTCTGGAGTTCGACCGGAGCCACCCGGCGGCCGGTATTGTCGAGCCGGTATGCCTTGATCGTCCCTTGGCGTTTCCAGAGGACCGAGGCGGTCAAGGGCTCAAGCAGCAACGGAGGTTGGCCATAGTCGGCGACCTCAAGCTTGGACAGGTCGGCGTAGGTCATGCCGGTCGGCTCGACCCTGGCAATGGCGGTGACGAGCAAGCGGCGAGCCTCGGCGATCGGCTCGGAACCGAGCGACGAGGCGACGACCACGGCGAACGGGTTGTCCACCTTGATGGACAGGTCGGTCGTCTCAATCCGACGGTCGTCAGGCCAGCCGGCGACCCCCTGGGTCTGGGGCGTGTCGATCGTCAAGAGGCCGTGCCTCGGTTCCCAAGGTTTCGCCGGGGCGGCCCGACGCCCGGCGGGGTGGGCGGCCCCTTGGGGTCGCAAGGCGATCGACGAGGCGTGGGGCAAGAGGGCGAAGACCTGGGGGATGCCGTTGATCGCCTCGGGGATCGCGAACAGGTCGAGGACACCGCCAGTGCCGGCGGCCCCCGCGCCCCAGACCTCGGGGAAAAGGAAGACGCCCCGGCGGGCCTGGGCGTCCCAGTCTTCGGCGGCGGCCGTGCGGGCCTGGAGTAAGAGGTCGGCCCCCTCGAACGGCAAGGCCCAGTTCAAGGGGATGCGAGCGCACCACTGGCCGACGACGTAAGGGCGGTCGGGCCTTCGCTTGCGGCTCGCGGCTTTCGACGGGGCGCCTGCCGGATCCCAGAGCATGGAACGGCGGTCGGGATCACCCCAAGGGGAGGGGTTCCAATAGAGCCGGTCGTCGATCAGGTCGAGCCCGGCGACCCCCTGGGCGGCGAGGAACTCGGCAGGATCGCGCCGCCAGTGCGAGCACCCCGCGATCGGGGCCTTGACCCCGAAGGCCCTCAGGTCGTCGGCCAGGGTCGTCCACTGGGCCGATTCGGTCGCCTGGTAGAACCGAAGGCCCGAGCCCGGGTTTGACTTTTGCGACAACTCACGCAAGACCGCCGCCGACTCGGGCGGGATCTGGTCGCGATCCTCGGGCAGGTCGAACAACGACAGCTCGCCGGAGAGCGTGATCCAGGCCAGGACCGGGTCGTCTCGCAAAGGCAGGCCGGTCTCCGGGTTTTCGTGCCCTAAAAGCGCCTTGGCGGCCTCCAGGGCGAGTTCGCGGATCTTGGGATCGAATGCCGCGGCGGGACCGCCGCCAGGCGGCAGATCAGGCCCCCCGGCCACCTTGTCTCCAGGCCGGAACCGCCTGGCCGACTGAAGTTCCAGAGCAATGTAGATCCCCTTCGCCTTCAAGGCCGCGACCAGGTGATCGAACCGGGCGAGGGCCACCGGATCTAAGGCATTGGTGTCGTCCCTGGCGTCGTCAAACAGGCTCCGGCGCGGGCCGAGCGGGACGTCGAGGTCGTCAAACCGGACCAAATTGACGCCGCTGCGAGCCAGGCGGTCGGCCAGAGCGTCGGCCCGCTCAGGCTCCGGAAACGCCAAGGGGGGAAGCAAAACCACCCCGAAGAACCGCGCCCGGTCGCCCGATTCGAAGTGGAACCGGCCGTCCTTGACCACCACCCTGCCCAGCGCGCCGGCAGGCCCTTTGAGCAAGGGCGAGGCGTCCAGGGCCGACCCTGAAACGATCTGCTCTGAAGCCTCGAACGGCAACCATCCTTGAGTATCAGTGGCGACGTGGTAAGGGGTCCAGGACTTCGTGAACGCATCGGTCGAAGTCACCTCGACGTCGTCGAACCGGAGCGTGCCGCCGGAATCCCCTTTCTCGATCTGGAGCGCAGCGCGGGTCGCTCCTGGCGGAACGGGGACTTCAACCCGGTCGGTTCGCCAATCAAATGAGCCGGTCCAGCGGAAAGCCTGGACCGATGCGGAGCGACCGGGTAAGGGGTGGCCGTCATTGTCCAGGAAGAACACTCGCGCTCCGGTTCCACTCGCTCCGCGCAGACCGGAGCCCCGGACGGCGATCGTGATCCGCAACCCTGAGTATCGATCGATCCGTCCCAAAGGGACCAGGGCCTTTGCTCCCGAGACGCCCGAGGCGTGGGTCAGTTCCAGCGCCGCGTTGGAACGACGCCCCGGGCTGATCCGGCGCGCCCCTGGCTCCAGAATCCAAGGGTGCGGTTCGGGGTCTCCCAGCTCGAAGTCACCGTTACGGACCAGGTTCGTCGTCGAGGCGCCGCCAATGGGGACTTCCTCAATCGTCAAGCCGTCAATCTCCAGGGTGCCGGTCGCCCCCATCATGCCGACGGTCATCAAGGCGTCTTGCGTGCCGGGCGGAACCGACACCCGTTTCGCGAGGTGGACCCAGCCCTTGCCCAGCGATCGGGTCCAGGGGCCGAGTGTCCGTCGGCCGACCGTCTTGAGCCCGTCGCCAAGGAAGTTGATCTGGATTCCGGGGGTCTCGCCGATCCGCTCGCCCTCTTGGATCGACCCGACCCGCACCCAGAGCCCGATCAAGAGCGCCTCGGTCTCTCGCCCATCGACGCCGAAGGCCCTGCTGAGCCTCGCCGCCCTGCCCGCCTTGGTATTCTCGAATCGCAGGCAGGACGGGCCAACCACTCCTCCTTGCTTGGCGATGGTCACGTCTCTTGGGTTGTACCAACCGTCAGGCAAGCCGTCGTCGTCGACATCCGTCTCGAAGTCTTCCAAGGCCGGCGGCCCAGGACGTACGATCTCTTGAGCGTGGATCCAAGGTGCGAGCAAGAGCCCGATCAGCACGGTCAGGAACCAGCCGGCCCAGCCCGCATGCACACGCCCGCTTGCCGCCATGAACCGTCGCCCTGGTGTGCTCATGGTTTGGCCTTTCCCTCAGCGGCGTCGGCCCGATTCGCCGCGGCTTCCTTCTGGGCGCGGCCGGTCATGGGCACGAAGAGGGTGGGCTTGAGCTTCTTGGGGGTGCCCAGTTTGCCCCCCTTCTTCTCCATCAGGTAGACCGCCTGGTTGTATCGACTGCCCAGAGGGATGACCATGCGGCCCCCTTCTTTCAACTGCGCGACCAAAGGGGGGGGCACAAGCTCCGGAGCGCAGGTGATGATGATCGCGTCGAACGGGGCGGCCTCGGGCCAGCCTTCGTAGCCGTCGCCGATCTTGGTATGGATGTTGGTGTAGCCAAGGTCCTTGATG
>JBDTIR010000796.1:0-2886 GCA_039936275.1 Isosphaeraceae bacterium
ACGACCCCACTCTTCGGTCCTCCGGCGATGGGGCGTGGCGACACGATGCGGTCCTCAAACCTCGAGCCGGCGCGAATACTCGCCAACCAGTTTACCCTGGAGGGCCTGACCCCGTCCACGCGAACCGACCACTCAACGCCACCCAAAATTCAGGACGTCCTCTTGATACATCGCCTGAACATGAATACTAATTATTCACACTTATTTATTGAATTCGAGAATGCCATTTCCAGGCTGATTGGACCATCGCGTCGATCTCGACATAACGAGGCGACCACCCCAGATCTCGGCGGATGGATTCGGCCGAGGCCACCAGGGTCGGCGGGTCGCCTGGCCGTCGGGGATGCTCGAATGCGGGGATCGTCCGACCGGTGACGCGCCGCGCCGCGTCGATCACCTCGCGAACGCTGAACCCCCGCCCTGTTCCGACGTTATAGACCAAGGAACGCCCCGCCTCGAGCCGCTCCAACGCCCGCAGGTGGGCGTCGGCCAGGTCCTCGACGTGGATGTAGTCGCGAACGCAGGTGCCGTCGGGCGTCGGATAGTCGTCGCCGTAGATCGCCACCCCGTCGCGGCGGCCGAGGGCGACCTGAAGCACCAAGGGAATCAGGTGCGTCTCGGGTTCGTGGTCTTCGCCCAGCGTGCCGTCGTCCGCCGCGCCGCAGGCGTTGAAATACCGCAAGGCCGCCGTGCCGAACCCATAGGCCGCGGCGTAATCGGCCAGGGCGCGCTCGGCGGTCAACTTGGTCGTCCCGTAGGGGTTGATCGGCTTCGGCATGGCCGACTCGGGGATCGGCACCACCTCGGGCACGCCATAGACGGCCGCCGTGCTTGAAAAAACGATCCGTCCTACTCCTTCGGCGCGCATCGCGTCGAGCAGATTCAAGGTCCCCACCACGTTGTTGCGGTAATATTTCGCCGGGTCGGCCACGCTCTCAGGGACCGAGGCAAACGCCGCGAAGTGCATCACCGCCTCGACCTTCCGACCGCGCAAGGCCGCCTCCAACGCGTCACGGTCGGCCAGATTCCCCACGATCAAGCGCCCTTCGGGGACGGCCCAGGCGTGCCCCAGGTCCAGATTATCAAAGACCGACACATCATGACCGGCCCTCAGCAAGCCGCGCACCGTGTGACTTCCGATATATCCGGCCCCGCCGACGACCAAGATCCGCATGGCGACTCCCGCACCTTCTGTAAGTTCATCGTCCGACTGTAAGTTCGTCCTCCGAAACGCAACCAAGGCCCAGGCCGCCCGGTTCGATCCAGAACGGCTAATCTACCCGACCATCCGCGAATAAGATAATCTCAAGGCAGCGGATCGCGCACCTTTAGGTCAATGTCTTCTTTTTGCTTTCCCCGCCCCAATATGACCCAGCCCATCGCCAGCATCATCATCCCGGCCTACAACAGCGCCAACCGCCTGCCGATCCCACTCGAAGGTCTCGCTGCTCAAGAGGCGCCGCCCGGGCTGTTCGAGGTCCTTATTATCGACAACGCCTCGACCGACAACACGGCCGAGGTCGCCGCTCGCCATCCCGCCATCGCCGTCTTGCGAGGCAAGGGGATGGATTGCCGGGTCATCCACGAACCAGCCAAGGGGCTGACTCACGCCCGAATTCGTGGGGTACTCGAGGCACGCGGCCAATACGTCTGTTTCCTCGACGACGACAACGGGCCGGCTCCCCAATACGTCGCCGACGCCGTCGCGGTCTTCGAGGCAGACGAGTCGATCGGCCTGATCATCTCGCGCGTCTACCCGTGTCACGAGGCCCCCCCACCGGCCAGCGTGGTTCGCCGTCAACATTTGCTCGCCATCAACGACTCTCTGGGAGATCTCGACCTGAGTTGGGGTCCCGGCGGCAACAACCTGGCTCCGACCAACGGCGCCGGGCTCTGGGTCCACCGCGACGCCTTCCTCCGCGCCGTCCCCTGGCAAACCCCATGGCTCTTGCTCTCGGACCGCATCGGCCGCAGCCTCACCTGCGGTGGAGACATCGAGATCGGCTATCTGATCGCCCAAGCCGGATACCGCGCGGTCTATCGGCCTGGCCTGCGTGTTGCGCACGTTCTGCCGGCCTCCAGACATCAGACCCGATATGTCTGCCGCCTGATCGTCGGTGTGATCCGTAGCGAGCTGACCTTGCGCGCCAAGTACCTCGGTCTGCGTCACGGCCCCGTCCAACGCCTCTCCGGCCTGAGCCGGTTTGCCATCGCCGCCCTGACCACGCCCGCCCTGCTCTGCCGCCCCGACGGCCCCCGCGAGGTCCTCTTTGTCCTCATGGACCGCTGGGCCCGTCTCCTTGGCCCCTTTCCCAACGCCTCAAAAACCGCAGAGTCCGGACTCGAGTCATCTGCTGTAGGCTCGACCGACTCGTAAACGGGTGTAAGGGGAGCGGCCAAAAATCGACGCGTCTCCGCGCGTTCATGCCGGGGCGTCGATCAAGGCGGCGATTTGCTCAGCCATGTGGTCCCAGGTGTGGTCGCGCAGGGCCTGGCCGAACGGCGAGGCCAGGGCGCGGTAGGTGTCCATTTGCGATCGCCAGCGGCGGAGGCGATCAGCCAGGTCAGCCGCGTCGTCGGGGTCGGGAATCAAGAAGTCGGCCAGGGAATCGGGATAGCGGCCGGCAATCCCGGCCGTGCGGGTCACGAACGCCGGCAGGCCGCAGGCTAACGCTTCTTGAGTGACGAGTGAATATCCTTCGTAACGCGAAGGCAGGCAATGAGCGTCGCAGGCGCGGTAGAGGTCGGGCAGGTCGCGAACGAACCCGAGGAACTCGATCCGGTCGGTCAGGCCGGCCGACCTGGCGCGGGCCTGCCAGGCGGGGACCTCCGCCCCCCGGCCGACAACGACGAGGTCGGCGTCCCAGGCGGGGTCGCGACACAAAA
>JBDTIR010000797.1:0-8126 GCA_039936275.1 Isosphaeraceae bacterium
AATCAAGAAAGAGTTTAACCACGGATAGACTCTGATCATTCACAGAGAAATTTGGGTTCATCTGTGTTGATCGGTGGTAAAATTCCCCGTTCTTCTCATTCCAGGCAGGACGCCCCTCGATGTATAAGCATTTGCTTTGCTGGCGCTACTTGCGGACCCGGTACATCGCCCTGGCGAGCATCGTGAGCGTGATGCTGGGCGTGGCGACGATGATCGTAGTCAACTCGGTGATGGCGGGGTTCGCTGACAAGATGCGCGATCGCTTGCACGGCGTTCTGGCCGACGTGGTGATCGAGTCAGTCTCGTTCAACGGGTTCCAGAACCCCGACGAAGTGATGGCCCTGGCTCGCCAGGTGGCCGGCGACAAGATCGAGGCAATGGCGGCGGCCGTCGAGACCTACGGCATCCTCACGGTCTTTTACAACGACGAACCAATCACCAGACAGGTCCAGATCATCGGCGTACACCCGGAGGAACGGGCGAAAACCGGCGACTTCGCCGAGTATCTCATTGACGAACAGGGCCAGAGCCGGCCTCCTTCGTTCGCCGTGGACCCGGCCCTGCGCGAACGGTCGTACGCCGGACAGATGCTCAAGAATACCCCCAAGGACGACCCCCTTTATGAGGTTTTCGCGCAGCAGGCGCTGGCCTCGGTGTCCAATCACGGCACAATCCTCGGCTACGCTCTGGCGACCCAGCACCTCGGCACCGGCAAAGGAGATTTCTTCTTCGCACCCCGGGGGGCCAAGGCGATTTTGACCTTTCCATCAACCGGGCGGCCCCCCAAACCGGCGTCGGACAGCTTCACCGTGGTCGGATTCTTCAAAAGCGGTATGAGCGAGTACGATTCCACGCATGTCTATGTTCCGCTCGACCGATTGCAAGAGCTGCGCGGGCTGGGCGAGGGGCAGCGCGCGGCGGTCAATCAAATCCAGGTCAGGTGCAAGCCCGGGGCGAACCTCGACAAGCTGGCGACAACCCTGGACTCGGCCTTGCTCAAGAAGTGGGGGATGCGGTTCCGGGTGCAGACCTGGGAAGAGAAGCAAGGACCGCTCTTGGCGGCGGTCTCGCTGGAGCAGAGCATCCTGAACATCCTCTTGTTCTTCATCATCGCGGTGGCCGGGTTCGGCATTCTGGCGATCTTCTCAATGATCGTCGTGGAAAAGACGCGCGACATCGGCGTCCTGAAGGCGCTCGGAGCCTCGACGTCGGGGGTGCGGGGGATCTTCCTTGGCTACGGCCTGTCGCTGGGCCTGGTCGGCAGCGGCGTGGGCATGGCGGCGGGCCTTTTGTTCGTCCACCATATCAATCATATTGAGACATTGCTGAGTCAGATCACGGGCCGCAAGGTCTTTGACGACAACATTTATTATTTTAATGAGATTCCCACACTCATTGACCCGTGGACGGTGGGCTGGATCGTCGTCGGCGCGCTCTTGATCGCGGTAGCGGCGAGCGTCTGGCCGGCGCAGCGGGCGGCAAAACTGCATCCGGTGCAAGCGTTGCGGTTTGAGTAAGGGAAAGGGAAGCGGCGCGGAGAACACGGACGGAATTTGGAATTTCCAACTAATACCCGAGTTCATTCGTGCTTACCTGTGGTTAATGCCTATTCCTTCTTCATTCGTATTCCTTCGTGCTCCACGATCACGGTCTTTCAAATCAAAGGAGGCGGACGGGATGTCGATCCACTTATCAGCAACCGGCTTGGAAAAAAATTACCGCAAGGGGAAGGGGACCGTCCCCGTCTTGCGAGGGGTGGACGTGGAGGTCGAACGGGGCGAACTCCTGGCCCTCGTCGGCGCCAGCGGGTCGGGCAAGAGCACGCTCTTGCACGTGCTCGGCCTGCTCGATCAGCCCGACGCCGGGGCGGTCTGGCTCGACGGTGAACGAATCGACCGCCTGCCCGATCGCCGTCGAGCCGCCCTGCGCAACCGGACCTTCGGGTTCATCTTCCAGTTCTACCACCTCTTGCCCGAACTCTCGGCGCTTGAGAACGTCTTGATGCCCTTGATGATCCGTCACGGCTTCATCTCGTACCTGACCGCCAGGCGCAGGCTCCGAGGCGAGGCGACGGCGATCCTGGAACGGGTCGGCCTGGGGCACCGCCTGACCCATCGCCCTTCGGAACTCTCCGGCGGTGAGATGCAGCGGGCGGCGATCGCGCGCGCTCTGGCCGGTCAACCGGCGGTCCTCCTGGCCGACGAACCGACCGGCAATCTCGACGCCGCCACCGGCCAGAGCATTCTTGACCTCCTACGCGACTTGAACCGGGAACGCGGGCTCACTATGATGATGGTAACGCACGACGCCCATATCGCCGCGCAGGCCGACCGCACCGTCCGCCTGGCCGAAGGGCGGATCGAAGAATGGGCCGCCGCCCTGGCCTGATTTGATCGGGTCCATTTTGGGTTTCAAACCGCCGTCGCCTGGAGTCGCGTTCAAGATGAGCCTCAAGGTTTCCATCGGCGGCAAGTTTTACGACAAGGCTGACGCCAAGATCAGCGTCTTCGACCACGGCCTGCTCTACGGCGACGGGATTTTCGAAGGCATCCGGTCATACGCCGGCCGGGTCTTCCGGCTCGAACAACATATCGACCGCCTGTTCGAGTCAGGCAGGGCGATCCAGCTTGAAGTCCCGGTGTCCAAGGCCGCCCTGGCGCAGGCGGTGATCGACACGCTCAAGATCAACAACATCAACGACGGCTACGTGCGCCTGGTCGTCACCCGAGGGGCTGGCAGCCTCGGGCTCGACCCTCGCAAGACGACCGACCCACAGGTCATCATCATTGCCGATTCGATCAGTCTCTATCCGGCCGAACTCTATGAGCACGGCTTGAAGATCATCACCGCCGCGACGATGCGGAATCATCCGTCAGCCTTGAACCCGCGGGTCAAGTCGTTGAATTACCTCAACAGCATTCTGGCCAAGATTGAGGGGACTAACGCCGGCTGCCTGGAAGCCTTGATGCTCAACCACAAAGGGGAAGTGGCCGAGTGTACGGGCGACAACATTTTCGTCGTCCGCAGGAGGGGGTTGCACACCCCTTCGATTGACGCCGGGATTCTGGAAGGGATCACCCGCGCAGCGGTCATTGAGCTGGCACGCGAGGCGGGCATTCCGGTCATTGAGCGGTCGATGGACCGTCATGACATCTACACGGCGGATGAATGTTTCTTGACCGGAACCGCCGCCGAGGTGATCCCGGTGGTCGATCTTGACGGCCGATCAATCGGAACCGGGCAGCCGGGGCCGATCACCAAGGATCTGCGTGCGCGGTTTCATCGCCTGGTTCGCGGCGAACCTTGAGTCAAAGGACGTCCCTCCCATGCTGGAAATCCGAGCCATCCTGGCGCCGACCGATTTCAGCCACCATGCCGAAGTGGCGGTGCGCTACGCCTGCGGCCTGGCCGAGCGGCTTGGGGCGACGCTTCACCTGTTGCACGTCCTGTCAGACATCGTGCCGATCAGCCCTGATCCGATGCTCGCGTCCAGCTTTCCACCGGAATACTACACGGAGAGCGAGGCCGAGTCGCACGAGGCGTTGGCCCACGTCCTGGACGAGATTGAGGTCCGCCCGCAGGCCGTCGAGGTGGCCGTGCGCTGGGGGGACGCCGTGGACGCGATCGTCGATTACACGGCCAAGCAGGGGATTGATCTGATCGTGATCGCCACCCACGGCCGAACCGGCCTGAGCCGCGTTTTGCTCGGCTCGGTCGCCGATCGAATCGTGCGTGAAGCCCCCTGTCCCGTCCTGACGATCCGCAATCGAGAGCGCGCGTGAGCGCTTGGGGAGCCTTCGCGGCCATTGGAGCGGTTGTTGCTGGAATTGGTTCCGGAAGGACTGGCGGTCAATCGCCCAGACGATTCCGCCAGTAGTCAGGATGTCTGCTATGGTGTTTGACGACGAGGATACGCAGTTCGCCGGGAATGGCGCGATAGTAAATCCCAAAAGGAAAGCGCCACATCGTGTGGCATTGCAGGTCGTCTTCGACCACTGGTCAGAGGCTGGGAGACTCCTGGATCTCGGCAACTGCCGCATCAAACGCGCGCAAGAAGCGGTCCCCGAGACCTGGGGACCGCGCCTCGTAATATGCAGCAGCTTCGACGACCTCGGCCTCGGCTTCCGGATGGTAGGTCAGTCGCATCCGATCGCCCGTCGGGCGGCCTGCATGACCTCCTCGTGAGTACGGCCGGAGACCGCACCGGACGTTAGTTCGGCATCACGCCGCGCAGCCTGTTCGATGGCCTCGGCCTCGCCGCCGGCGCGGAGCCCCTCACCGATGCTCTGCCAGAGGGCCTCGGCCAGGTCCACTCGTTCGGCCAGAGGGAGGCCCATCGCCTGTTCAGTCAATGGTTGGGTTGCCATATCCCAATGCTATCTCCGAGGATTGGCCGAGTCAACAGGACGATCGGCCGCCAGGCCCCTCGCCCCATCGTAACCGAGCCTGGCGAATCGGCCCGCCGGTGACAAGCCCCGGATTACCGGGAAGCCCCTTTGGCGGGCCGGGTCTGCTCCAGCGCGGTTGAGATCCGATCGACTCTACAGTTCAGCCGGTTTGCAATCGCGTCATTTCCCCTCGGCGAGAGCGGCCTCGATCGCCTGCGTGACCTTGGGCGACTCGGGCGCGTCCTTGGGCGCGAACCGGCCGACGACCTCGCCGTTGCGGTTGACCAGGAACTTGGTGAAGTTCCAGGGGATCTCGCCCGAGTGGTCGGGGTTGGTCGCCTTGCTGGTCAGGAACTGGTAGAGCGGGTCAATCCCGTCCCCTTTGACGACGATCTTGGAGAAAACGGGGAAGGTGACGCCGTAGTTCTTGGTGCAGAATTCCTTGATCTGGGCGTCGTTGCCCGGCTCTTGCTTGCCGAACTCATTGGCGGGGAAGGCGAGCACCTTGAACCCCTTGTCCTTGTACTTCTCGAAGACCGACTCCAGGCCCTCGTACTGTGGGGTATAGCCGCACTTGCTGGCGACGTTAACGATCAGGAGGACGTCCCCCTTGTACGACGCCAGGTCCACGGTCTTGCCGTCAATGCTCTTCTTCGAGAAGTCAAGCACCGACGCGGGCTTGTCCTTCCCGGCGGCCAATGCGGCCGAACTGCATAGAACCACGGCCAGGGCCGCGAACGCCAAGGGGATCAAGCGGTGTAACATTGGTGCGGGTTCCTTGTTCCAAAAGGGAGCGGTTCCAACAAACCATCCGAACTACAAAGCTAGCCGGAACCGGCCGGTCCATGCAACAGGGTAGGTCCCGACTCGATCGAGTGGAAAACTCATCGACGCGAATCGAAGGCTACCGGGGCTCCTCGCCCTTGAAGTGGGTATTGACCCAGGCGCGGAGGATGACTTCCCCATAACCGCGACAGCTTGCCGGGTCAGTCGCCTTGCCCGGGGGGGCGAAGGGCATCTCCAGCGTTGCGGCCATGATCGTATCCGCCTTGAAGCCGAAGTAATGCGAGTTCATCGGTTTCGGCGTGGTCGCTGGTTTGAGCCAGACCAGGGGGCCGACGGGAGCGCCTTTGGGGAGCCCTCGCTTGATCTGGCTCGCCAGTTCCGAAACATTGTCGAAGTTGGCAGCGGGGTGGTCTCGGGGTCCGTCGAAATACATGACCTGATGGCTGTCCATCACCAAGGTCGGGCAATGGAAGTCCAGCGAGAACTGGAACGGCCTGGCTTGGTCAAGCTCTCGAATGGCCTGGACTTCGGGATAGAGGCTCGTCGCGCCGTAATCGCGGTTGTGGTCGTGCGGTTTCCGGTTCTTGCCCTGGTCCCCCTCTTCCACCCCATCTTTATCGACGAAGGGCACGGCGTAGAGAACATAGTGTTTGCGGAACTGCACACCCTCGGGGCGCTCGGACATGGCCGCCTGGAGAAAACCCTCTAGCACGTAACTCGCGATGGTCTCCGAGGCGTGGTGTCTGGCGGTCACAAGGACGTTGCGAACACTCGGTCCAGGCTCGCCGATGCGCAACAATTCCACGGGGCGGCCATGTCGGCTCGTCGTCAGGAGGCTCGTTTTGAGATGCCGGTTCGCGGCGTTCTTCTTGAGGAATGCGTCGAGGTTTGCCTGAAGATAGGGAATCGTCACCGCGAACCGGACCGTTTCCTCTGGCTTCGAGAAGTCAAAGACAAACGCGCTCCCTTCCACATGGTCGGTCCCCATCCATCCCCAGGTCGCGCCGAGGTCCATACTGACGGCGGGACCTTGGAACCCGATGGCCCCGTTTTTGAAGCCGATCACGGTTTCTGGAAAGACAAACCGGACCCGTCCGGCCCGGGTCGCCTTCGCCTCGAAACACCAGTAGAACCAAGGGCGGTCGCCGCGCAGGTCGGGCGCGACATTCACCGTGCCCTCTTGGTTCTTTTCCACCAGAGCATTGCCGCCTGGAAAATCCGTCCGGATCGTCACCTGGCCGCTCTCGGCGATCCCCGCGCGCCCCTCAGACGGCGCCGACGTCATCGCCAGGAACAGCCCCGCGAACACAAACATTCGACATTTACATTTTTGTGAAATCATGTTTATGTCCCGCAAGATCTCACCGGACCATCTTCATTTCTGCAAACGTTCGAGGACGCGGGCCTTGACGACGTCCCAAGGGATTCCGGCGTCCGGATTGCGATTCATTTCCTCGATCCGTCGATCAAGCTCGGCCTTCAACTCCTCGGTGAGTTCCGGCTCGTATCCTTGATCCGTAAGGCGGTCCCAGACGTCCCGCACCAGGCGGATTCGATCTTCCAATGGCCAGGACTCGACTTCGTTGAGTACGGATTGATAGTCCGTTGATCACCTGTCGATCTCAAGACGGCCCAACGGCGTCACCATAAGACCCGCCACAATCCAGCGTACCCCACCAGCCTGACGAGACCAAGACCGATCAATGCGCAAGTGATTCGGATGGAAGAGCTTTGCTCCGGGACACGCTCGTCGCAACCGCGTCATCCCGGCCGCCCAACCGGATTTTCTTTCACCCAACCGCCATCGGCCTGCTGCCGCCAATAGGATGTGCCGATGTCCGAGCTTTCGAGCCGGATTCGATCATCGGAGACCCAGGAGATATTCCAACGCATCATGTCGGAGGCCCGCGAGTTTTCCGTAAAGAGAACGTGACCTGAATGATCGTGGATCTCGAAGATGACACAGAGATAAGCGCCCGGATCGTCTCGGCTCTGCTCGATGCGGGTGTGCAACGTCATCAAGCCGTCGGGCGATGGCAGGGGAGGCCGCCCCCGCCTGTCTCGACACCCAGCGACGAAGAGAAGCAAGAGCAAGAACCCGGCAACCTTCCGCATGGGAATCTCCGCCGGCTTACAGTGATTGCATTCTCGCACAGCTCCGGCTACCCACCGGAATTGATGAGTTCATAGACCTGGCCATGCTGCTCCAGCCAGGCCGAGTCACCGCGCTCGGCGTGTTCAGCGATCTCGCGGACAAGTTGCACGGTCTCGGCTTCGTAGCAAGGCTCGCTCGGGTCGTCGGGCGGGATGACCATCTCGACCTCGACGGCCACCACGTAACGACCGCCTCGCACCAGCCGCGTCGTCTTGATTCGCTCGCCAGAGATTCGCATCGATCACCTTCGGTCGAAAAAGTGGACCGTCATCAGTTTGGCGACGCCGGATTGACGTAGGAGCGACCAGACCGCCTTGATTTCCTTGCCGTCGGGCAAGACTTCGCGGACTTCGACGGCCGGGTTAGGTGTGGCGTCGGGTCGCTCAATCAACAGGACGCCGTCCTCCAATCCCGCGACGGCCTGCCATTCGAGGATGCCCCGCTCTTCGAGCCGCTCCGCGGCGTGCTTGCCAACGACGTATTTGTCTTCGTCCACAAGGTCGCGAATCAGGTCGAAGAGTTGGCCCATGATTCACGTCCCGAACGGCTCGGCCGCTAGCTCACTCAAAATGGAATTGTAACCGAAGCCAACGGACTCCCGCCAATCAGAATCCGCCAAGGTCGGTCATCCAGGCTGTTCGGCTCGGTCGTTCCCGGGCACGCTCGATGCGCCCGCTTTGCCTCGGCCACCCGCCGGGTCCGCTGGAAATGCCGGTCGTCGGCAAGGACGTGCCGAAACACCGCCGATCAATCCATCAAGGCCGTGATCGTTCATGGGGAGTCGGCTCCGAGTGACC
>JBDTIR010000798.1:0-4400 GCA_039936275.1 Isosphaeraceae bacterium
ATCGGCCTGGACCTCCTCGAACGCCAGGCCGAGGTACCCGCGTGAGACCCGGCCGTGCTTGATGAGTTGGTCGGTCACCTGTTTGGCCATCGTTGCGGAAATGGCCAGGCCGATGCCGACGTTGCCCGCCTCTTCTTGACCGGCCCGAGGGGCGAAAATGGCGGTGTTAATGCCGACGATTTCCCCTTGAAGGTTAATCAAGGGGCCGCCCGAATTCCCTGGATTGACCGCCGCGTCGGTCTGGATAAAGTCTTGATACTGGTCCTGGTTGAGGCTCGGCAGGTTGTTCCGCCGCGTGGCCGAAACGATCCCGGCCGTGACGGTCTGGTCGAGCAGGTACGGGCTGCCAATGGCCAGGACCCAGTCTCCCACGTCGGTCGTCTTGGAGTCGGCCCAGTGGGCCTCGACCCGAAGTGGGGCCTGAATCTGGAGCACGGCCAGGTCGGTCTTCGGGTCGGCGCCCACGATCTTGGCCGGATACTCGGCGTGGCGACCGAGCCTGACGATTACTTCGTCTGCATCTTTAATCACATGATGATTTGTGACGATATAACCCTTCACCTTGTCGATGATCACGCCCGAACCCGATCCAAAGGGCACGAGCATCGGACCGAGCGGACTCTCGACGCCCGGCTTTGGCCGAGCCTTGGCGTCCGGGGCGCGCCAGGTCCGGATGTTGACGACGGCCGGGGAGACCTTGGTGACGGCCAGGCGGAAGAGGCTCGACGCATGATCGATGGCCCCTTGTCCGTCGAGGTTCTTCAACGCTTCGGTCGCGGCCCTGGACCGCCCGGCTTCCCAGGCGTAGCCGGTGCGCTCAGCGATAAACGGGACCCCGTAGACCAGGATCACCGCCAGGGACAGGGCGGCCAGAAGCACCAAGAACCCGCGCCTTACTGGCGGGGTCGTCGGCCTGGGCGGGGGGCCTTCCGGGTCGAAACGGTCAAACGAATCGGACAAATCCATCGACATTGACTGTTAACCTACGAGAGTTCGGGGACCGGAGCCCTTATCTTAACGGACCAGGATTCCGGGTCGAGAGATGGGGAAGCCCTTGACCATGACTTCCAGCTTCGGCCAGAGCTGGGCTTCGGTCACGATCTCGAATCCCCGATCATCAACGACGATGGTGTCTTCCGAGCGGGTCGGGCCGACGCTCGGACACCAGTTGAAGGCCATGTCGGAAACAATCGACTGGCGGCTGTCGGGCAAGAGCAAGACCTCCCTGGGGGAGTAACCGATCTGGAACCCCTGGTAGGCGAGGGCCCACTCGTCAACGTGGTCGAACTTCTCGTAGATTCGCCGGGCCCTCCGGAAAACGTCGGCGACCGTCTGGCCTGGCCTGGAGAAGAAGATGCAGGTGGCGTCGACCATCGCGGTCAGGGCCAACGCCTCACGAACCGGGCGCTCAACCTTGCCGAACGAGACGATCCTGGTGACCGAGGCGCAGAGGCCGTGGCGGCGTCCGACGGCGGAGATCGTCGCTCGCTTGCGAATCTTGGCGGCCTTGAACCGAGGCTCCCGATAACGTGCCAGGCGATCGTCGGCCGAGATCCGCAAGTCCAGCGGCGTGACCCCTTCGCGGAGCAAGCGATGGGCCAGGTGACCGGCCAGGTCGGCCTCAGTCTCCCCGGGCTGAAAGTTGCGGCAGGTCGCCTCGACGGCCAGACTCAGGGTCCTGCCGAGCATCCGAAGGTGGTGTCGTTCCCACTTGGTCAAGGGGTGCCGCACAAGGCGCAGGGCTTCGCGCTCGTCGATACAGGCCCGGTACGGACCGTCGGCGGCCACCTTCTTCTGATGGCCGAGTTCGTCGATCACCCGGACGACCCCTTCGTGCCAGGGGCGTTCCTTGAGCTGAAAACCAAGGCCGGCCAGTTCTTCCTCAAAGGTGCGGGCGCTCTGGACATTGTCAGTGATGATCGCTCGACTGTGCCTGTTGATATAAATCAACACGGCGGCCTGCTCCGAGGCGATCGTCTGCGCCAGGTCGGCACCCGAGGTGAACCAGGCGACCGAGTCGGTCCTCTGCAAGACCACGGCGTGGTAGCCGTGGCAATCCAGGAACTCGATCACCCGGCGATGCTTCTCTTCGACGTCCGCCCGGCGGGCCCGAAACTGCTCATCAAGATGATCGTCCGCCGGATCAACCAGAGCCGGAAGGGTTACCGAGTTGGGCCGATCCCCCGCCGTATGCAAGACCCGGTCGAATGAACCGTCCAGGTCGGCATCCTCGGGAACCGTCAGCGTCATGCTGCCCAGATGGATCTCAGTCGCCACCGTGCCATCCTCCGCGCGGACGTAAAAGCGCACAACCCGTTGATCTACCAAAACGGCCATAAGAGTGGGTGAGCCAGGATTCCAACCCTCGCTCACATCCCTAACTTCAACCTTTTTTGATTAGATTAAATCAAAACTGAACCCCGATCATTGTGACATCCCTCGCCTCAACAGCCGCGTGACTGCTTTACGCCTATTCAATATTCACACATTAATTCAAGTGCAAAACAAAACCCGATCATCAACGATTCCAGAATCCAGAACAGGGCAAGAATTGTGACTCATGTCGTTCAAATCCGTGATTCCGAACCCGGGCGCCGATCCTGAGACTCCAAAATTCCACTCGAGGAAATCATACCTTGTTACCGGATTCGTGCTCAAGGAAAGGATCGGAGCGTCCCTTTGCGAGGTTGCCCCGGATTCGAGTCTGGGAGACTCGATCTGATATCTTTTCACGCCGCCTTGAAAATTGCAAGGAAATCCCACCCCGAATCACCGCGCATTCGGCAATCTCGAAACCGACGACCAGATCAAGACCCCTCTTATGCCTCGCTGATGTCCGCATAATGTGAGGCCATCCCCGCGGAGCATCCTCGCCCCCCCCTTTGGCAAATGGTTCGACCCTGATTTGCCCTTGGAGGAGACAGAAGCGAGCGTTTCCTTATCGGAACTTATTGCGCGAATCCGCTATAAATCCCCATGATTTCGATGGGTCACAAGTCCCTTGCTGCATCGAAAATTAGCGCATCGTGGCGGGACGTGGCGGACCCTGGCGGAAGTACACCCGGAGGGACTCGAACCCCCAACATTCAGTTCCGAAGACTGATGCTCTATCCAATTGAGCTACGGGTGCGCCGGGAAGGTCCAGGCCGGTCTGGCTACCAAAAAGGGGCCGGACGGGAGACCGATCGGGCACTCACCAGTTTAGCGTATCGACGGCCGCGCGACAAGGCGCTCGATTCCAAAGTCTGGCGGTCGAAGCACGCCAACGGATTCTGGCGGGATAACGAGGCCGTTGAGATCAAGAGGGGCAAACGGGGGACGAGCGTTCTCCGGAACTGTCGCATTCGGCGGCGCGAGGGCGAGATCGGATGTAGGGCGGGTGAAGCCCGCCAATCTTCGTTCTTCCCGCGAATTCCGGCGGGCTTTATACGCCCACCGAGACTGCCAAAATGGCAGTTGGCTTCGCTCGGCGCATCGGGCAGAACGTGCCTCGCTGACGCGTCGGGTTGCGATGCCAGAAGAACGGTGCACCTCGCTGACGCGTCGGGTTGCGATGCCAGAAGAACGGTGCACCTCGCTGACGCATCGGGTTGCGAAACCAGAACCGTGAGCAACGGATCTGCTTCTTCGAAGCCCGACGCGTGAGCGAGGATCTTCTTCGGTGTGAGCGACCGATCTTCGAGCGTAAGCCGTCAAGCCATCGCGACTGCCAAAATGGCAGGTGGCTTCGCTCGGCGCAATTCGACGCAAGATCGCCGCGTGCTTCCGAGATCGTCTCGGTTGCCAGTGGGGCCGGGCTCATGCAATGATGAGTCGGCGAGAAATCCATAAACCATATCGATATGCAGCGATGGAATATCGGACGGATCTTGACGAATAGTCCCTAATCCGCTCATTTGCGGATCGCGAGGCGCGCACCATCGACGCAGTCCGGTCGTGAGGTTGGGGCGGTCAATTTATATTCACTTGTCAAAGAACAGTTCAGAAATCAAAACGATTGCAATAGCCTCTGCCCGCGAAGCCGGCGCGGCTGATTAGCGAGCGGCTGACTTGGACTTGCGGGCCTCTTTTGCCTGGGCGCGGCGGGCTCGGCGATTCAGGGACGACGGCGACATCGGCACGATCGAGGGCGTCGAGATTGCGGGAGACTCGGCTGGCTCCGACTGAGTTTTGCGGCCTTGGAGCGCGCCGACCATCTCGGCGAGCATCGCGAAGACCGGCTTGTCGGCCAGGAATTCCGGCGACGGGGTCGGCATCGGCTCCAGGTCGTCCAGCGAATCGAAGTCGTCCAGAGAATCAAACTCGGGCTCGGGCTCGGGTTTGATCGACGTGATGATCGGCGGGTCGATCAAGGGAGGGGGTTCCAGCGCGGTCAGGAGTTCGGGCTCATTGAAGTGCTC
>JBDTIR010000799.1:0-3708 GCA_039936275.1 Isosphaeraceae bacterium
CCAGGAGATACTTGGTACTACCTCTAAGGTTTACCACAAGCTCAGAGCCCCTGCGGCTCGTCGGCTCGACCTCCCCCTCTCATAGTTTCAACTGCCATTTTGGCAGGCGGGCCGGATGCCGGCCTCGTCTCGAAGTCGCGGCAAGATCCTTCAAAAGCGCCAAGGACGGGGGGCTCGCGTCGGGCAAGGAGACGTGATAAGGTGAAGGGGTTCGGGATGCGCGGATCTTAGCGAGATCGGCCGTTCCTTGCCCCGCCAAAGCGATGATTCGCCCGCCTTTGTGGATGGATTTGAGCACCGCGAACCCGCCGCTCTTCCGTAATCAAAAGGCGTCTGCCACCTCCCTTTTTTTGGATGAGCCGACCGACGGAGCCCGACCGATGAGACGACGCTCGCACGACTCGGGACGATGGCCTTTCCTCATGGGGGTCGTTCTGGGCTCCGCCATCTTCGGGACCACCGTCAAGGCGTTCGCCGACGACTCGGGCGCGAAGGTTGATTACGACCGCGACGTCCGGCCGATTCTGTCGAATACCTGCTTTGCTTGCCACGGTCCCGACCCGAAACCGCGCAAGGCGGAGCTTCGGCTCGACCGCAAGGACGACGTGCTCCGCGACCGCGACGGGTACGCCGTCGTCGTGCCCGGCGATGTCGAGGCCAGCGAACTCGCCGCCCGAATCGAGGCCGACGACGACACGATCTTGATGCCGCCGCCGAAGTCGGGCAAGTCCTTGACCAAACCGCAGATCGACATCCTCAAGCGCTGGATCGCACAAGGGGCCGAGTGGCGGGTTCACTGGTCGTTCCTGCCGCTGGAACGCCCGCCTGTTCCTGAGGTACACGACCCTGCTTGGCCCCGGACCCCGATTGATCGCTTCCTTCTGGCCAGAATGGAACGCGAAGGGTTGAGCCCTTCGGCCGAGGCCGACAAGCCAACCCTGATCCGGCGCGTGACCCTGGACCTTACCGGCCTGCCGCCAACCCCGACCGAGGTGGATGCGTTCCTCGCCGACCAATCCACCAACGCTTATGAAACCCTGGTGGACCGCCTGATCCGGTCTCCCCGCTTTGGCGAGCATATGGCCCGGTACTGGCTCGATGCCGCCCGTTACGGCGACACCCACGGCCTGCACCTGGACAATTACCGCGAAATCTGGCCCTACCGAGACTGGGTCATTCGGGCCTTCAATGACAATATGCCGTTTGACCAGTTCCTGACCGAACAGCTTGCCGGCGACCTCTTACCAAACCCAACCGTCGCTCAACTCGTCGCCACCGGCTTCAACCGCTGCAACGTCTCGACCAGCGAAGGCGGCTCGATTGAGGAAGAAGTCTACGTCCGCAACGTGATCGACCGGGTGGACACCACCAGCACCGTCTTCCTCGGCCTCACCGTCGGTTGCGCCCGCTGCCATGATCATAAGTTTGACCCGATCACCCAGAAAGACTTCTACCAGTTCTTCGCCTTCTTCAACAATCTCGACGGCCCGGCGCTCGACGGCAACGGCCCCAGGCCCGCCCCTTCGGTCCCCGTCCCCTCGCCTGAGCAACAGGCCGCGATTGCAGACATCCAAACCAAGATTGCTTTGACTCGTGCAAGCATCACAAAAGAATCATCAAAAATTAAATATGATGACTCTATTGATTTGAAGTTGGGTGAGTACGTCGCTCGGGCTGATTACGTCTGGCTTGACGACGCGGTCCCTGAGGGAGCGAAGCCGTCGGAGGCAGGGGGAACGAGCCTCCCCTTGACGTTCGTCGAAGGTCCGGACCATCCGGTCTACAGCGGCTCAAAGTCGGTCCCGGGTTCGGCCCAGGAGCTGGCCCAATCGCTGTTCACCGACGCCAAGAGGGCGCTCAAGGTCGGACAGGGAGACATCCTTTTCGCCTACGTCTTTATTGATCCGACCAAGCCGCCCAAGGAGTTGATGCTCCAGTGGCATACCGACGGCTGGAAGCACCGGGCCTACTGGGGTCAGAACGTGATCGACTGGGGCAAGGACGGCACCACTGAGCGGTTGCGGATCGGCCCCTTGCCGAAGACGGGGCAGTGGGTCCGCCTTGAAGTTGAGGTCGCGAAGCTCGGCCTCAAGCCAGGCGCGACGATCAGCGGCTGGGCCTTCACCCAGCAAGGGGGCTCGGTCTACTGGGACCACGCCGGGATCGAGACCTGGACCCCGCAGGACGGGCAAGAGTATGCCAATCTCTCGACCTGGGTTGCCGCCCAGCGAGCCCTTGGCGGATCAGCCTTACCCAAGGAACTTCAAGGGATCGTCACGCTCGACCGCAGCAAACGCACCGACGCCCAGAAGACGCAGCTTCGCGATTACTTCCTGGTCAACGCCTATGCAGGAGCCGCCCCGGCGCTTGCCCCGCTTCGAGCCTCCCTGGCCAAGCTTGAGGCCGAGCAGACCGCGCTGGAAGCACAGGTGCCCACGACCTTGATCTTCACGGAGCGCGCCGAGCCCAAGCCCGCGTTTCTCTTGAACCGTGGCGAATATGATCAAAAGCGTGATCAAGTCAGTCGCGCCCTGCCTGCGTTCTTGCCGCCGATGCCGGAAGGGGCCTCGACGGACCGCCTGGGTTTGGCCCGTTGGCTGGTCGCCCCGGAGCACCCCTTGACGGCCAGGGTTGAAGTCAACCGGCTCTGGCAACAGTGCTTCGGGACCGGCCTGGTCAAGACCTCCGAGGACTTCGGCGCTCAAGGGGACCGACCGAGCCACCCCGAACTGCTCGACTGGCTGGCAACTCAGTTCCAGGCCGACGGCTGGGACCTGAAGACGACCTTGAAACGGATGGTCATGTCGGCCGCGTACCGGCAATCCTCCACCTTGACGCCCGACCGACTGGCGAAAGACCCGGAGAACCGGCTGTTGTCCCGAGGCCCTCGATACCGCCTGGACGCCGAGTCGCTCCGCGATCAGGCCCTGTTCGTCAGCGGCCTGCTGGTCGAGCGGGTCGGCGGTCCGAGCTTCAAGCCGCCCCAGCCCGCCGGGCTCTGGGAAGCCGTCGGCTACACCAGCAGCAACACCGCCAAGTTTGTGGCCGACACAGACCCCGACAAGGTCCATCGTCGCAGCCTCTATATCTTCTGGAAACGGACCTCGCCGCCTCCGCAAATGACGACGTTCGACGCCCCCTCTCGCGAAGCCTGCTTCGTGCGCCGGGAACGGACGAACACCCCCTTGCAAGCCCTGATCTTGATGAATGAGACCCAGTACGTCGAGGCCGCTCGCGCTCTGGCCGGGCGGATCATGCGCGACGGCGGTTCGACGATTGAAGATCGGCTGACCTACGCTTACCGCCTGGTCGCTGCTCGCCCGCCCCGTCCCGACGAACTGGCCGAACTGACCACGGCTTATCAGAGCTTCCTGGAAACCTACACGAAGGACCCCGAGGCCGCCAAGGGGTTGCTCTCGATCGGGGCGACCAAGGCCGACGACCGCCTCGCCCCCAACGAGCTGGCCGCCTGGACCCTGATCGGCAACCTGCTGTTGAACCTGGATGAAGTCATTAACAAGGGTTAGGCGGCTTTTCATGCTCGCCGGAAGGAGGCTGCGTCGTGGGGTAGCTGGAAGGTCACCGCTAGTGCCCGATCTGCCGTAAGGTGACGCTGCACCGTAAGCGGCCGTTGCCACCGCTCCCCTGGGAGGAGTGGGGGCCGATTGTCGTCTTCGCCCATACGCTTCGGATGCTCATCGAACTGGT
>JBDTIR010000800.1:0-4373 GCA_039936275.1 Isosphaeraceae bacterium
ACCACTGACCGGTGTTGGGCCGATACACGGCGAGATCGGCTTTGCCGTCACCGTCGTAGTCGGCCGGCACCGGAATGTCGTCAAACGCGCCGAAAGAGACGACTTTCGGCCCGGCGGTGGATTGACGGATAAACCATTGTTGAGTGCTCGGCCGGAAGACGGCCAGGTCGGTCTTGCCGTCGCCGTCATAGTCGGCCGGCACCGGCACATCGCCAATGGCACCGAAGGAAATCGGGGGCGGGTCGGTCGGGTCGCCGGGCTTCGAGACGATGAACCAGTGGCTCGTCCCGGGATCAAACGTGACCAGGTCCGGCTTGCCGTCGCCGTCAAAGTCGCCGGAAAGCGCGATCCCGCCTGGCGGTCCCACCTTCCTGGTGATCGTCCCGCTCCCGGGCTGGTCGATCCGCCATTCGCCGTTGGAGGGACGGTAGGTGGTCAGGTTCGCCTTGCTGGGACTCGACTCCCCGCCGCCTTGGCCCGCTCGCACCTCGGCCGTCGTGCCGGCCGTCGCGTTGACCCCGTTCACCGTGTCCGCGATCGACACCGAGATCGGAAACGTGGCCGGACCAGAGTAGGCGTGGGTGCCGAGCACGCGGAACCCCCCCTCGCCGTCGGCCTTGATCTGCCCGCTCGACGTCCCGCCGTCTCCCCAGGAGATCGTCGCCGAATAGTTTCCCGACGTACTGGGGACGTTGGCTCGGAACGAGGCCAGGGCCACGTCATTCAAAGGGACGCCCGCCACGCTCTGGACGGGAGGAACCCCCAGAGCCGAGAGGCTCGGACTGACCACCCGCACGGTGATCGCCTGGGAATCATACGGATCGGACGCGCTGCCCCGGCTGGTTGCCCCGACCTGCTTGACGCGGGTCAAGACCTGGATCGACCCCGTGAAGCCTGGATCGGGGGTCACGGTCACGACGTTGCCATTGACCGCGACCGTGCCGCGAGGGGTCGCGTCGGTGATCAAGGCGTCGTACTCAACCGGGTTTCCTTCCAGGTCGGTCGAGGTCATCGAGAACGAAACCGGGCGGTTGATCGCGGTGAGCTGATCGAAGACCGGTCCCAGGATCGGCGGATCGTCGGTGCCGTCCGAGCCGATCTGAACCTGGAAGTCGCGCGAGGTCTTCTGACCGTGGCCGTCGTCGGCGGTCACGGTGATCGTGGCCGTTCCGGTCGCCCCTGGCTTGGCCTGAAGGGTCAAGACCGCGTCGGTCAGGTTCTTGACCATCGACGCGCTGTTGATTTTAACATCGGTAATTGGTCTGTCGTTCGCCCCGGTCGCCGTCTTGTTGATGGCGCTCAGGACGTCGCCGCCCCGGACGATCTGACCGAAGATCGTATGATTGAAGTCCAGGAACCGCTGCGCGCCCACGGTGACGAAGAACTGCGAGCCATTGGTGTCTTTGCCGGAATTCGCCATCGCAAGCTGGCCGTTGCCGCTAAAAATGGCCTGGGGGTTAAACTCGTCAGAGAACCGGAATCCAGGGCCGCCGCTGCCGTTGCCGCTGGGGTCGCCTCCTTGGATCACGAAGTCCGGCACGACCCGATGGAAGGTCAGGCCGTTATAGAACCCCCGGTTGACCAGGCCGAGCACCGTATCAACCGTGTTGGGCGCGACGTCACGCAAGAGCTCAAACTGCATTTTGCCATAGTTAGCTACATCAAGCTGAACAAATGGGTTCCCTTGGTGCAAGGTCGCTGTGACTTTGTCCGGGTTTTTGCTGGTGACCGTGTAGGTCAGACGGTCCTGGTCGGCGTCCGTCGCCGTGACCGGCACGATCAGCGACTTGCCGGCCGGAAGGTTCGCGCTGGCGATCGGATCAATGACCGGCGCGGCCATCAACACGCGCTCCTCCATCGGCTCAACCCGGCCAATTCCCAAAGCCCGACGCGCCCGGTCCCGGCCTGTTCGTCGACTGCTCATGTCCCCTCGCCCTCCCGAGTCAAGCCGCCCATTTGTCATCCATAAATGAGCAGCGCTGATCACTTTTGCTCGATCGAATCGGAAATCCGCCTTAAAGGCTACGACGAGTTTTATTATAGCGAGTAGATAAGCATGCAAGCAATCTGTTCGTTTGCTCACAAATTGGTCACGAGCGAAGGGCGAGCGCCGTGAGTCGACGGCGGCCCTTGGAGTGCAGTTTCGGTTCTTGAATCGACTGATCATGAGTAAAATCCTGATTATGGCAATTAAGTTGATCCTGCCGAGGCAGCTTGATTTTGGTATACCCCCGCAGAGGACGTCCAACGGTTTGTTTGAGCGGCGGTCGGCTGTGTTGTTGTCTTGACCGATTTTGTCGGAATCGGGGGGCTCGTCATGACTTCGGTTCGCCTGATAATGAACGAGGCCCTGGAGCATTACGGGGCGGGGCGTTGGGATGACGCCGAGCGGTTGTGCCAGATCGTGCTTGATCAAAAGCCAGGTCAGGCTGACGCCTGGCACGTACTCGGCCTGCTGGCGTACCAGGCGGGTCGCCCCGATCAGGCGGTGGAACAGATCGGCCGAGCGGTCGACCTGGATGGGTCCAACCCGGCTGCTCACAACAACCTGGGGCTTGCTCTGGCGGCCTTGGGCGATCCAGAGCGGGCGGAGGCAAGGTTCCGGCTCGCGGTACTTCTGGCTCCGAGCTTCGCTGAGGCGCACAGCAATCTGGGGGCGACCTTGCGCACCCTGGGACGCTGGCCGGACGCTGAAGCCAGCTTGCTCCGTTCCCTGGAGCTGCGCCCGGGATTCGCCGCCGCGCATCGGAACCTCGCCCTGGTCCATCGTTCGCTTGGCCGGTTCGACGCTGCGCTCGATCAGGCCGAAGCGGCCCTGCGCGACGACCCCGGTTCGACCGCCGCCTTGTCGTTGCGAGCCGATCTGCAACGCGCCTCGGGTCGATCCGTTGACGCCGAGATGATCAGCCTTGATACGCCGATCGACGACCTGGGCCTTGCCAACGCCTTGCTCGCCCGGGGCCGGTTCGCTGAGGCCGAGATCCTCTGCCAAACGGTCTTGCGGCTCCGTCCTGATCTGGCCGAAGCCCGCAACAGTCTGGGGGCGGCCTTGCTGGGCCTTGGCCGCCTGATCGAGGCCGAAACTCAGCTCCGCGAAGTCATCCGACGCGCCCCCGGCCTGATCGAAGCCCGGGTCAATCTCGGTGAGACACTCATGGCCCTGGACCGCGCCGAGGAAGCCGCCGCCTGCCTCGCCTTGATCGTTGAGAACGCCCCTGGACATGCCGAAGCGTTGATCTCGCTCGGCCGGGCGCTCCGCATGCTTGGCACGCTCGACGACGCCAGAGGCAAGCTTAATCAGGCTGTTAAACTTTGGCCAGGGTCGGCCGAAGCCAGGATCGAACTGGCGTTAACCCTGCACCGGCTTGGCCTGACAGAAGAGGCAACCAGCCAGCTCGAGGCCGCCGCCCGCATGGCTGGAGACTCGGCCAGGCACCATGCGCTCCTTGGGCAGGCCTTTCTGGATGTTGGTTTGCTCGATCAGGCGGAAGCGAGCCATCGGCGGTCCCTGGCGATCCGGCCTGATCATTCCCCCACGCTTGCTCGCCTGGCAACCTTGCTCGGCGATCAAGGGCGGGAGGTCGAGGCGCGTGTCTTGCTCGAAGAACCGTCCGCGCGCCTGGATCCCAGACTCCAGGTCGCTCGGGCCACGCTCCTGCCTCCTTTATATGACTCGATCGACGATCTCCGCGCCCGGCGCTTGCTCTTGACCGAAGAACTGGACCAACTCCATCGGGACGGCATCCAGCTCGATTCGACCGATCAAGTCGTGCCGACCCTCTTCTTTCTGGCCTATCAAGGGAAGAACGACCGGGACCTCCAGCGCTCCCTGGCCCGTCTGGTCGCCCCTTCGGAGACCCCCCGTCTGGTCCGTCGTCGGCCTCCAAGGGTTGGACAGCCGATCCGGGTCGGTCTCCTGTCGAGTCACTTCCATAATCATACCATTGGCCAACTCATGAAGGGGGTTGTCGCCCACCTGTCGCGCGACGAAGTCACCGTGGTTGTGCTCTCGGCCTCCGATCGGGACGACGAGACCGCCCGTTTGATCCAAGAGTCGGCCGACGAAGTCGTCAAGCTGCCCAGAAACCTTCCGGCCGCCCGTCGGGTCGTGATCGATCGCGAGCTTGACGTCCTTGTCTATACCGATATCGGCATGGACTCATTCACCTATACGTTGGCCTTCTCCAGGCTCGCTCCAGTGCAATGCGCCACCTGGGGGCACCCGGTGACGACGGGCCTGGACACGATTGACCATTACCTGTCAAGCGCCTTGCTGGAAGGCCCGGGGGCTGACGAACACTACACCGAAAATCTGGTCCGGCTGCCAGCCGTCTCGGTTTATTATGAACGTCCGCCGACCTTGGGACCGGTCA
>JBDTIR010000801.1:0-6343 GCA_039936275.1 Isosphaeraceae bacterium
CCGGCGCGCCGAGCGAACCCAACTGCCATTTTGGCAGCCAGATTACCGAGCGAACCCAAGCCCGGCGCGCCGAGCGAACCCAAGCCCGGCGCGCCGAGCGAACCCAAGCCCGGCGCGCCGAGCGAACCCAACTGCCATTTTGGCAGCCAGATTACCGCCACAAAACGAACCCATTTGCGGCCTGCGTCGCGCCACAAAACGAACCCATTTGCGGCCTGCGTCGCGCCACAAAACGAACCCATTTGCGACGGAACAGCCTGAATTCTCTGGAGTTAGGCCATGTAGATCGAGTGCGACACGATGTCTTCGAGTTTCTGACGGCGTGTGGCACACGTCCAAGCCGAGGAACATCGTGACCCCCTACGTCACTCCTCTAGTCCGGATTATAATGCCAGCAGCGCCCAACGAGGCCGACGGCCTGCCCACGGTCTTGTTGAGGTGCGGCCTGTGCCTTTCGTCAACGGCCAGAACCCACGGAGGCGTCTCATGGCAACCGCTGAAGCCCTGCTCACCGCCGAGGAATTCGGGCAACGACCCGATCCCGGCTATCCCGAAGAACTGGTCCGTGGAAGGATCGTCCCGATGCCAATGCCCAAACCGCGACACGGCCAGATCTGCGGGCAGGTCGTTTATCTGCTCCGTCGTTCCTTCGAGACAAACGACCTCGGCCATGTGCTCAGCAACGACTCAGGGGTCATCACCGAACGCGATCCGGACACGATGCGAGGCGCCGACGTCTGCTTCTACAGCTACGCCAGAGTTCCGAAAGGCCCGCTCCCCGAAGGGTATCTGGAGGTCATGCCCGAGCTGGTCTTCGAGGTCCGCTCGCCCGACGACCGTTGGCGAGACGTCACCGCGAAGGTCGCCGAGTATCTCAAGGCCGGAGTGCCCTTTGTGGTCGTGCTCGACCCCGAACCCCAGACCGCCAACCTCTTCGCCGCCGACCATCCGCCCAGGGTCCTCTCCGCCGACGACGACCTGGCCATCCCGGCCTTGCTCGGCGCATTCCAGGTCGCCGTCCGCCGGTTCTTCCAGTAAACGGGGCGATCGATCAGAGGCCGTCCTTGGGCGTGACGGTCAAGGTCTGCTCCTTCTCATCACGGAGGACGACGACCGGGGCGGCCTGACCGGGAGGGACGGCCGCGGCGGCGGCGTAGGTGTCGGCGATGGTGGTCGTCCAGCGCCCGCCGAGCGTCGTCAAGACGTCGCCAGGCTGCAAGCCGGCGTCGGCGGCGGGCGAGCCGGCCAGAACGGCTTTGATCGGTACGCCGAGGTCGGTCGGTTCGCCAGGCGTCAGGCCCCACAGACCTCGAGGCGCCACGACCCGGCTTTTGGCCACCTTCGGGCCGAGCAAGCGGTCGGGCAAGTCCTTCATCAGGTCGCGCACGGTCGAATCCACCGGCGTGAAGACCATCCGATGCGCCTGATAGTCAATCGAGACCTTGTACCGCGCGAAGAACGTATAGCCGATGATCCCGTCGAGCGGCTGATTGAGCGCATCGCCCAGGGCCTTGAGCGCCGGGTGGTCCATCACGACCACCGGCACGTGCTCCGCCTTCAGGTCGCCAACCTGAAGCGTGTCCACCTTCGACTCGCCGCGCATCCCGAACAGGAACGACTTGGGGGCGTCTTTGTCCACCGCGCCCGACGCCTCAGCCGCCTTGCTGCTCAGGAGCGTGATCGGCGCGCCCAGGTCGAAGACCAACCGATACGGCCCCTTGCCGTTGAGCTTGGCCTCAACAACCATGTGGTTCGTCGGCAGCATCTTAAACGGTACGGTCGCCCCCATCGGCCTCGGCTCTTGCCTGGCGAGCAAGGTCGGGGCCAGACTCAGCACCAGACCGACGGTCAACACGCCAAGATAACTTCGTTGTCGGATGTTCATGGCTCAGAACCCCTCCACGGCGGTTGGCGACAGGTCCAGGGTTTCGTTCCCTCGTCGAACCGAGATCCGGACCTTGTCGCCAGGGCGGACCTTGGCGATGGCCTCGTGGGCGTCCTTGGTCGCCTCGATCCGCTGATCATTGACTTGAACCAGGCGATCGCCGGTTTTGAGACCTACCATTTCGGCCGGCGAGCCTGGCAAGACGCCCGAGACCCGCACCTCGCCGTCGGTCTCGATCAGCTCCAGGCCGAGCATTCCTTGGGGGTGAAGCGTCTCCTCGGGCTGTTTGCCCAAAAAGGCCGAGGCGAGCTTCATCAAGGGGCCCATCGCCTGCATCGCCTGAACTTCGGCCGGAGGCACGCGGTCTTCGGCCCGTCTCGGCACGAACGGCTCCCTCGGGTTGTAGTCGAGCCTGGTCCAGATCATGTGGTCCTTCGTGGGGTCGATCTCGATCCGGAATTTGGCCAGGATGGTGAAGCCGAGAATGCCGTCGATCGAGGCGCCCGGCAGGCCCAGGGCGTTCATGCCGACGAGCTGAAAGGGATCTTCAACCCGACCTTTGAGGTCGATCAAGGTCGCCCCGCCCTCAATGTCGAGCCGGTCAATCTCGTTCCAGTAGTCGTTCTGGCCGATCGGCTTCAAGCCGACCTTCTTGGCCGCCTCGGTGCCGACGTAGAGCGCCGGCGCTCCGGTGTCGATCAGGAAGTTGAACGGCCCCTTGCCGTTAATCCGGACGCGGACCAAAAAATGGTTCGTCTGGGTGAGTTGGTACGGGACCTTGTACGACGCGCCCGCCGGCGAGGCGTCCGTCGTCTTGGGATCGTCCTGGCCCTCGGGCGCGGCGGTTGCCAACGCGGTCAGGGCCAAAACCAGGAACAGGCCGGTTTTCCAGGGGATTCGCATCATCAACGGCTCCGCCAACGGTGTCGGGCACTCGCTCAGTCCCTCCAGCTTAGGCGGAACCGGCCGCTCGGGGAACCAGGCGCTTCCGAAAATCGCGCATTCGGACGATCCCGGCCCCTTGGTCCCATCGCGGCAGCCGATCACATCATGATCAATTCAAGCGGAATTCCTCAAAGACTGGCTGTTGAAGGTTTGCGGCCCCTGGACCGTCGTGGTAAGTTCATCGCTTCGGAACGCGACAGGCCCCACACCGCCAAGGCCGCGACCCGACCGAACCCGCCCACCGACCGACGACCCGCGAGCCCTACCATCATGGCGACGTCCTCCAAAACGCCCCTCGACCGCGCCCGCGCCAAGGCGTACGCGCGACTCTTACCGATCTTATTTTTATGTTATGTTGTTGCTTATGTTGATCGGACCAATGTTTCGATTGCCAAGCTGACAATGACCAAGGACTTGCCGGGTTTCGACAACGCCGTCATCGGCTTCGGCGCGGGGATCTTCTTTCTCGGCTACTTCTTGCTGGAGATCCCCGGTTCCTTGATCGTCGAGAAGTGGAGCGCGCGGAAGTGGATCAGCCGGATCATGGTTTCCTGGGGGATCATCGCGGCCTTGACGGCGTTGGTCAAGACCCCCGGGCAGTTCTACACGGTCCGGTTCTTCCTCGGTCTGGCCGAGGCGGGGTTCTTCCCCGGGGTGATCATCTATCTGACCCACTGGTTCCCCAGCCGAGACCGCGCCAGGGCGCTCTCCTGGTTCCTGATCGCCACGCCGATCGCGCAGATCACCAGCCCGAAACTGTCCAACATGGTGCTCCAGATCGGCACCAGCCAGATCGTTGACGGCGTGTCGGTCCATTACCCCAAGCTGATGGGTATGGCGGGCTGGCAGTGGGTGTATATCGTCTGGGGGATTCCCGCGGTCGTCCTGGGCGTGATCGTCTTGTTCTTCCTGACCGACCGACCCAGCCAGGCCCGTTGGCTCGACCCCGACGAGCGCGAGGCCCTGGAGCAGGAACTGGAACGAGAAAAGGCCGAGCACAAGGCCAAGGGGCATATGTCGGTCCTTGATGCGTTCCGCAACCCCAAGGTGCTCTTGCTCTGCGCGGCCTACTTCTTCATCGTGACGGGCAACTACGGCGTCGAATTCTTCCTGCCGAGCATCCTCAGGGCCTGGTACGACCTGAACCTGGACAACGTCACCTGGCTGATCGTGATCCCGCCGATCGGTTCCTTGATCGGCCAGCTCTTCATCGGCTGGAGTTCCGACCGCACCAAGGAGCGCCGGTTGCACACGGCCTTGCCGATCTTGCTGGGAGCGATCGCCCTCTTGTGTACGCTTTTGAGCCGAGGCCACCTCTGGCTAACCGTACTTTTGTTCACCTTCGCCCTGACCGGCCTGAAGGCGTACCTGCCGGCCTTTTGGTCATTGCCGAGCCTGTTCTTGACTGAGGTCGCCGCCGCGGGCAGCATCGGCCTGATCAACTCGGTGGGGAACCTGGGCGGATTCCTCGGCCCCTACGTCATCGGCAAGGTTGAGTCGCTCACCGGCTCATTCCAGGGCGGCCTGATCTTCCTCGGGATCTCGATGGCGGCCTCGGCCACCATCATCATCCTGCTCGGCCTCGGCCGCCATGACGCCAAACCGATCGAAGCCCCTGACCCACTCGACGAACCCCTGGCCGAACCACTCTGACAAAAATAACATTTGTTATATATCAGCATTTATCAAAACAAGGAATTTTTGTCGAGGAGCCTATTCGTTTCATTTCCATGATCTCGGTTTGAAAATCAATGGTTCCTCGCATTGCGATCCGGCCTGATCCGGAACAGGGTAAAGGCCCGGTCCCAACGGGTCGTCGGCCCCTGGCTGATCGACTCAACCTGGCCGAGACGCTGGAGTTCGGGCAGGTCACGGTCTCTGGCGATCACGGCGAACGGGAGGCCGTTGGTCCAGGGCGGACGCCGGATCAGGTCGTCAGTCCCCGATCGCCAGCAGGCCGGACGGTCAAGGTAAAAAAGCCTGACGGCCAGGTCGTGGGGCATGGGGCCGAACGGGGTTGGATACGGCAGGCGGTCCCAGTCGTCATAAAGCAAGACCAAGGGGGTGCCGGGTTCCAGGCGCCTGGCGGCCGTCCGATACCAGATCCACTCCGTCCCTCGGACGTCGAGCTTCGGACCCAAAAGGGCGAAGCCCAGGGCGTACGCCAGACCCAGACTCGCGAAGCCGACCACCGCCCCTCGACCCGACCGGCCGACCGTCCAGCCGCGCCGTCGCCAACGCTCACCCAAGCTGGCCAGGCCGATCGCTCCCCAGACCGACCAGGGGGCAAGCGCATGGATGAGGTAATGAGCGTTGCGGACGCTCGCCAAGGACACCAAGGCCGCCGGGGCGACCGCCCAGGCCCAGAGCAAGCGGTCCCCCCCGTTCGGCTCGATCCAGGCCCGTCGCCAGGAAGCCCGGGCCCCGACCAGGGCGATCGGCGTCCAGGGCAAGGTCTGGCCAAGCCAGGCCAAGAGATACGGTCCCCAAGGTTCGCTGGCGAAGTGCTCCGGCCTGGCCGCGAAGCGGTCGGCGACGTGCGTTACCCAGAGCCCCAGGGCCGCCGGGTGCCGGTTCAAGACCGCCAACGGCCATGCCAGGGCCAACGCTCCGGCGACTCCCCAGCCCAACGGCCAAGCCAGCCGCCGACAAAGCCGCCAGTCCCGGTCCCAAACCAGGGTCGCGACCACCACCGACCCGACCAGGGCCGCGCCGAAGCCCACCCCTTTGACCAGGGCCGTCAACCCGAGCAACCCAAAGAACCCCCAACGCCAGCTTCGCCAACCGTCCTTCCCTTGCCGGACCCGATCGAACGCGACCAGGGACCAGGCGATCAGGGCAGCCAGAAGAATGTCCACCTCGGCCAGGCGTCCGCGCGTCACCGCCCATGCCGTCGTCACCTGAATATAACCGGCCCAGAGACCGACGTCGGCCCCAAACCGCCTCGCGGCGAAAGTCGCCACCGCCAGGGCCAGCACAACCGCCGCGACCGCCGAAGGCGCTCGCGCCCCAGCCTCAGTCACCCCGCCGATCAGCCAACCCACCCCGGCGATCAGCCAGGTGCCCAGGGGCGGCTTCTCCAGCCAGGGGCGGCCGTCGAGCGTCGGCACCAACAACGACCCGCCGGCGTTCATCTCACGAGCCGACTGCGCCCAGATCGCTTCATGATACGTCAGGCGGGAATAGCCTCCCAGGGCCGTCCCCAGGGTCAGGGCCGCGAGCCCGATGATCGCGGCGATCCGCGCCGGCCCCAGGTGGGTCTCGGGCATCGTTGGCGTCCTTCCAGCTTGGTTTTGACGAGGAAAACACAGGTAGAGCGTATAGAACGTCCAGCGTCTTCCCTTACGTTCTTTACGCGGTTTTGAGCTGATTCCGCTCCGCCTCTTGATCGTCGCACGGCGACCGATCCCCCTCAAGCTCAACTCAAAGACCGTGCCCGCAACCGTCATCCGGGGCTCTTTGGCAAGTCGGAATCGCCCGAGGGTTTTGCCCTCGATTGCATCCACAATGGAC
>JBDTIR010000802.1:0-2996 GCA_039936275.1 Isosphaeraceae bacterium
TCGCGCCGAGGTCGAGCGCGAGCTGGGCAGACTCGAACGCGCCGGGCGCGAATCGATGGAAGCCCAAGTCATCCGCACCTATCTGGAGTGGCTTGCCGAACTCCCCTGGAGCCAGAGATCGGACGACGACCTTGACCTGAACCACGCCGAGCAGGCCCTTGAGGAAGACCACTACGGCCTCAAAGACGTGAAGGACCGCGTGCTCGAATTTCTCGCCGTCCGCCAGCTCAAGGCCAAGCAACTGGCCGAGGAAGTCGCTAAGGGGATCGCCTTGCCCGCCGAAACGCTCAAGCCAGAGCAAGACGCCGTTACCTCGGCAACCAGGCCGGATCAAGATGAGCCGCGGGTGATCACCGACGCGACTGAGGCCAAGGCCCGCGTGATGGCCAGGGGACCGATCCTTCTGTTCATTGGCCCGCCAGGGGTTGGCAAGACCTCGATCGCCAAATCGATCGCCCAGGCCTTGGGACGGACCTACGTCCGCATCGCCCTCGGCGGCGCTCGCGACGAGGCCGACATCCGAGGCCATCGTAGGACCTACGTCGGCGCCATGCCCGGCCGGATCATCCAGGGGATGAAGCAGGCCGGCACCAAAAACCCCGTCTTCCTGCTCGACGAGGTCGATAAACTCGGCATCTCGTTCCAGGGGGACCCTGCGAGCGCCTTACTGGAAGTGCTCGACCCGGCGCAGAACGACACGTTTACCGATCACTATCTGAATATTCCGTTTGATCTCAGCGAGGTCTTGTTCATCGCCACGGCCAACTTCCTTCAGAACATTCCCGCTCCGTTGCTTGACCGCATGGAGGTCGTCGAGTTCGCCGGGTATACGGAGCGCGAGAAGGCCGAGATTGCCAAAGCGTACTTGATTCCTCGCCAGCTTAGTGAAGCCGGACTCAACGACAAGGGGCTCATTTTCACCGATGAGGCTGTGATGGACGTAGTCAGCCGGTACACCCGAGAGGCGGGGGTCCGCCAGCTTGAGCGGCAGGTCGGTGCGGTGACCCGGAAGATCGCGAGGAGGATCGCCTCGGGCGAGCCTTTGGACCCCACGATCACGCCGGACGTCGTCCGAGAACTGCTCGGCAGGCCCAAGGTCCACCCCGAGCGTGCCGGCGAGGTCAGCGAAGTCGGCGTGGCGACCGGCATGTATTACACCCCGGCAGGCGGCGACATCATGTTTGTCGAGGCGGCCCTCCGACGGCTCCAGGGGCCGTCAAAGAGCGAAGGCCCGGCGCAAGTCGAAGGCTGGGGCAACGTCTCATTGATCCTGACCGGTCAGCTTGGCGACGTGATGAAGGAATCGGCGAGAGCGGCATTGACCTACGCGGCCAACCACGCCGAGGCACTTCAGATTCCGGTCGGCAAGCTTGGCTCGATCGAGGTTCATGTTCACGTTCCCGCCGGAGCGATCCCCAAAGACGGCCCCAGCGCCGGAGTGGCAATGGCCACGGCGATCGCCTCGGCGATGTCGGGCCGTCATGTGCGTCAAGACCTGGCGATGACCGGCGAAATTACCCTGCGCGGCCGGGTCTTGCCGATCGGCGGGATCAAGGAAAAAGTCCTCGGCGCCCACCGCGCCGGGATCGCCGAGATCCTCTTGCCCAAAGCCAACGAGGCTGACCTTGAGGACATCCCCGACGAGGTCCGCGACACCCTGCGGTTCCACTGCGTCGCCAGGCTCGACGAGGTCTTTGACCTCGCACTTCTCCCTTTGGAAGAGAAGGAGAATGCCGAGGTCTCGACCACCCTGGCTGCGCGTTGAGCGGCCGATTCCCTCGCCAGGTCATCCCTTGATGTCGCTCGATCCGAGGTTCGGCCTTGGATCGAACGGGCCTGGATTAGCGAGGATGTCGCGGAGGTAGCCGCCGTAACCGTCGGGCAGTTGGCGGGCGAGGGCTTCGAGCTGTCTGGCCGAGATCAGGCCCATGCGGTAGGCCACTTCCTCAATGCAGGCGATTTTAAGCCCTTGCCGGGACTCGATCGTCTCGACGTAGTTGGCTGCCTGAAGCAAGGATTCAGGCGTGCCGGTATCCAGCCAGGCAAACCCTCGGCTGAACCGCTCAACCCGGAGCTTGCCTTGCGCCAGGTAAGCCCGGTTGACGTCGGTGATCTCCAACTCCCCTCTCGGCGATGGTTTTAATTTTGTGGCGATGTCAAGAACGTGATTGTCATAAAAATACAAGCCGGTGACGGCATAATTCGATTTCGGTCGCTTTGGCTTCTCTTCGATCGAGATGGCCTGCCCCTGAGCGTCGAACTCGACGACGCCGTAGCGGTGCGGATCTTTGACCTGATAGGCGAAGACGGTGGCCCCCTCCTGGCGCGCGGCGGCGTCCAGGAGCATCGGCTGCAACCCCTGGCCATAGAAGATGTTATCACCCAGGATCAAGGCCGCGTGGTCGTCACCGACGAAGTCGCGGCCGATCAGGAAGGCCTGTGCCAAGCCTTCGGGCCTGGCCTGTTCGGCGTACTGGATCGACAGACCGACCTGCGAGCCGTCGCCCAGGACCCGCTCAAAACTTCCCAGATCGGTCGGTGTGGAGATCAAAAGGATCTCGCGAATCCCGGCCAGCATCAGGGTCGAGAGCGGGTAATAGATCATCGGCTTGTCATAGATCGGCAAGAGTTGCTTGCTGACGGCGCGCGTGACCGGGTAGAGCCTCGTGCCCGAGCCGCCTGCCAGGATGATCCCCTTCGTGGTGGTCGTTTGGTTGCCTTTTCCTGGCATTTCAAGACCTCCCGGCCGAGAGTGTCAGGCCCAGACGCTCTCGACGGTACGAACCGGAACAGACTCGCTCGACCCAATCGGGATGCTCCAAGTACCAACGGATCGTCTGGTCCAAGCCGGTTGCGAAATCGACGACGGGCCGCCAGCCCAACTCACGATCGATCTTGGTCGCGTCGATCGCATAGCGACGGTCGTGGCCCGGGCGATCAGGCACGAACCGGATCAAGGACCGCGACGGCGCATGCGGTAAGCCTGGCCGCGCTCG
>JBDTIR010000803.1:0-4688 GCA_039936275.1 Isosphaeraceae bacterium
CTCCGTCCGGTATCCCGGAGACGATCCCAAGTTCCTCAAGTGGCTCCAGGAATCAGGCCGCGCACACCTGTGCGACGTACTCCGTGACACACGTCCCTGTCAGGGACTTTCTCGCTGAGGGCGGACAAGCGCGGACAGTTTCAGCGGTGTACGCCGAGGCAATACCCGGCGCGGAAGCCATTCTCGTGCATCGCTTTGCGTCGGATTTTCAGGCTGACTTGGCCGTCTGAACTGTCCGTGCTGTCCACCGGTCCTGGCGCCGGACGTGAGAAAGTCCCGAAGGTTCCCTTGTGGATGGGCAATGGACCGCCCTACGTGAAGGAGTTTGCATGAAAGGTCTCGTTTTCCTCGTCCACTGGGACCCCCCGACCGCCTTGGAACGTGCTGAGACCCTGCGCGAGGCGGAGTGGGACGTTGCCACCGAATCCCGGGACGGACGGCGCGGTTACAAGGCGATCCTGGACCAGCGCCCCCTGGCCGTCGTGATCGACCTGTCGATTCGGCCGACGCATGGCAGAGAGCTGGCCCGCAGTTTGAAGAAGACAAAGCCTACCCGCTCCTTGCCGGTCGTCTTCGTGGGCGGCAGTCCTCGTGAGGACGCCAAGGTCCGGGCGGAACTGCCAGGGGCGCTGTTCTCGACCCTGGACGGACTGGCCGCGACCCTCGATCAGGCGACCAGAGCCGAGACGCCGGAGGACTTAGGGTAAGTCCTTCGGTGTTCCCGGCTTTTGGGACGGAACTCACCGTTTTGGTTTCTTCGGCTGGGCTTTGGGAGAGGGGCTTGTCTGTGCGTTGGGATTCGAGCCGGCCTTGGTCGAACCCTTGGCCGCAGCGACTTCGGCCGGTTCGGCGATCCGCCCCTGATCGTTCGACTCCTCGATCCAGCGCCCCAGTTCCGCGCGCAAGCGTTCGAGAGCTGCCAGGTGTTCGGGGTTGAGTGAATCGGCGAGGTTCTGGACTTCGTAGGGGTCTTCCTCCAGGTCGTAAAGTTCCTCGGCGGGCATGCCGGGCGCGGCCAAGACAGCCTGGACCGGCGTTAACTTGCCTTGCGCGGCCAGTTCCTTGATGAGGTTCCAGACGGGGTAGGAGCGCTCCTTGTATTCGTTGGCTTGAAGGAAGGGGCGTTCGGGCATGAAGTTGCGGATGTAGCGATATCGAGAGTCGCGCACCGTGCGGAACCGGGCTACGGTCTCATCGCAACGGTCGCGTGCTCCGAAAACGTACTGGCGAGGCGGCGAGGGATGATCGCCAAGGAACACGCGCCCCTGCATGACGTCGGGCTTTGAGACCCCCGCGGCGACATTGAGGAAGGTTGGCACAATGTCGATCGCCTCAATGAAGCGGTCGTCAACGGTGCCTGGTTTGATCTGCGGAGGGCTCGGGAACGCCTTCGGCCAGCGGATGATCAAAGGAACATGTAACCCTTCTTCATAACAGAATTGCTTGCCGCGCACATGGGCTTCGCCGTGGTCTGACATGAAGATGACGATGGTCTGATCGGCCAGGCCGTCGGCGTCGAGCTGGTGGAGGATGCGGCCGACTTTGGCGTCAAGTTCGCTGGCCGAGTCGAGATAGTTCGCGTAGTCCTCGCGAGTGACGGGATGGTCCGGATAATACGGAGGGATGACCACCTTGGCCGGGTCGGCCCGTTTGGGGGCGACGAACGGCCGGTGTGTTTCCTTGAAATTCACCTGCGCGAAAAAGGGCTGATGTTCGCTCAGGTCGCCCCAATGGTCGGAGTCGAACGGCTGGGGGTCGTACGTGAAATTCCAGTCGGTCTTGGCCGTCCCCTTGACGTTCACGGCTTTGGGGAAAGTCTTGATGTTCGCTGTGTAGTAGCCCGCATCGTGAAACCAGGCCGGCGCCACGCGCACACCGGCAGGAAGCGGATAGCCGTCGTCGCGGTGCGAACGATGGTGATGCGCGCCGATGGTCGTCTGGTACATGCCGGTCATGAACGCCGACCGGCTCGCCGAGCAGACCGGAGCCGTGGTGTACGCTCGGGTGTATCGGACCCCTTCGGCGGCGAGTTGGTCGATGTTCGGCGTCCAGACCTCCTTGGTGCCGTAACAACCGAGATGCGGCCCGAAGTCTTCGGCCATCAACCAGAGAATATTGGGCCGCTTCGCTTCGGGACTCAGAGGTGCGTCGGAACCTTGGGCGAGGCTCGCCCCAGGCGCCAGGCTGACCAGGACCAGGATCAACCAGCGGCGTAGAACCATCATGTTGGGTCCTTCCTCTCGATCTTGGAGTTCATCAACGTGGTTCCTTGCGATGGAGCGGGCCTCGACCCGCTCCATCAACGTTAGGCCTTCTGGTTTATTTCGCGCGAGCTTGATAGAGCGCGTGGTTCCGGTCGCCTCCGGAGAGCAGGTACGCCATCAGGTCGAGCACTTCGCCTTGATTCAAGGTGTTGAGCAACCCTTCGGGCATCATCGACACGGTCGAGGGCTTCATTTCCTCAACCTGGCGGCGATCCACGCCCACCAAACTCCCCGGATCGAGCATGTCGGTGAGGATCGACATCGAGTTGTCGTGCAGGTTGGCAATGCGCCCGGTGACGACGCGGCCGTCGGTCGTGACGATGCTCACTGCTTGATATTGATCACTGACCGACTTGCTGGGCTGGACGATCGATTCCAGGAGGTCGCGCGGATTGAACCGGCCGGCGACTCCGGTCAGGTCAGGGCCGGTCGCGCCCCCTTCATTAGCGAACCGATGGCAAGCGAAGCACGAGGCCGCCGCGAACAGCGAGCGTCCTCGGTCAAAGTCGCGATTGATCCGCGTTTGCTCGACCAGAGGGGCCAGTTCATCGACGGTCCATTCCTTGACGAACGGCCTTGGAGGCGCGGGCGGCGCGGCGGTCTTCGGTTCGGCGACCGCGTCCAGGATCGGCTTGAGCGCGACCTTTTCCCCGGGGGTCAGCAAGGCCAGGGCCTCGTCCTTGATCTCACGGAGAAATCCACCAAGACTGGCCCCGCCTTTGAAGTGGGCCGCCTTGCCGAACCAGGAGAAATAAGCGTTGCGCAGGTCGGTCGTCCAGCCGCGTATGAGATTCCGCAAGGCGACGGCGTATTCGATCTGCTCTTCCTGCGTCGGGGCTTCAGCCAGCAGGGCCATCGTCTTGGCGGCGGCGTCGGGGGCTTGCAAGTAGACGAGCAGCTTGCAGAGTTCAGCGTTCAGCTCACGCCCCTTGGCCGGAAAGTGGGGGTCGAACCGCTTGATCTCCTTGGAAGCGGTCGCTGCGTTGGGATCACCCATCCGGATGAAGGCCAGGCCGGTGACGCGCAGGAGTTCGAGTTTCTGGTCCAGGTTGAGCGCGTCCCAGTCCATCCGATGGAGTGATTCCAGCAAACGGGGCTGGAGCGACCGATCACCAGCACGAGCCAGGGCCAGGAGCGCCGTCAATGAGGCTTGCGGGTTGGTTTCGGCCAGGGCGCGGTCTTGCCAGGTTTTCGGGTCTTGGTGTTCGACGGCCACCCGTGCCGCATAACGGAGGAACCGATCGGCGTGACCCAGGAACGGCCAAGCGGCCTCGACGGCCTTCGGGTCTTCGCGGCCGTGGAACGATTCGAGCATCCGACGCCGGGCGCGCGCGTCTGAGCCGGCGTCGTCCGCCTTGGCGGGCGCGGTCGATTCATCGCCGATATAGGTCACGCGGTAGAGGCCGGAGAGTGTGCGCCGACCGCCGATGGTGACGTACATCGCCTGGTCGGCCGGGTTAATCACCAGGTCGGTCAACGGTAAGGGGGTGCCGGTGATGAACTCCTCGCCTTTGGCCTGGTAGGCGCTGCCTTGGGGCGTCAGATGGACGGCGTAAAGTTTGCCGTAGCTCCAATCACTGATGAACAAGGCATTTTGATAGGCTGACGGGAACTTCGCCCCGTAGCCGAAGGTGATTCCGGTGGGCGAGCCGGGGCCGATGTTCAGGGTGGGTGGCAGGCTGTCTGGATAATAGGTCGGCCACTTGCCCGAGCCGTTGCGGTAGCCGAAGTCTGAACCGCTGTCGGCCTGGCAGACCCTTGTGGGCCGATACCAAGGCGTGTTGAAGTCCCACTCCATGTCGGAGTCGTATGTGAACAGATCGCCTTGTGTGTTGAACGCCAAGTCATAGGGGTTGCGATAGCCCATCGACACCAAGGTCCAATCCTTGCCGTCGGGGCTGACCCGGTAAATGCAGCCACCAGGGGCCCGTTCGTTGCGCATGAAGCCATTGCCGTCGAGCAAGTAGGGCAAGACTTGGTCTTCGTCCCAGAGCTTGGGGACCAAAGACCCGGCGAGGTCGGTCAACTGGGTTGCATTGCCGGCGACCACATACAAGGACTTGCCGTCGGGACCGGGAATCACGGCGTGCGGACCGTGCTCGCCGCCGCCGTTGAGCGGGCGGAGCGTTTCGACCGTGTCAAGATGATCGTCGCCGTCAGTGTCGCGCACTCGGTAGAGGCCGCTGGGGTAGGTCGCCCCTTTGTTGACCACGACATAGAGACTGTCGAACGCCCAGGTCATCCCCTGCGCCTCGCCGATCTTGACGTTAATCGGCTCGATCTTGATCTCCTTGTCGGCCCCTTCGATCGGCGGCGGCGTGACCCGGTAGAGCTTGCCGTACTGGTCCGAGACGATCAAGCGCCCCTTCGGGTCCACGGTCATGCTGACCCATGAGCCTTGCGATTCCTTGGGCACCGTGTACA
>JBDTIR010000804.1:0-5674 GCA_039936275.1 Isosphaeraceae bacterium
TCGTGGCGTCGCAGATCTCGTAGAACCGATCGGCCGCCTTGCGAAAACGGTTGAGGACCCCGGCGTTGACGACGTTCCTCTCGCTGAGGACCTGGACGCCCACCTCCATCTCCGCGATCTCGCGTGGTATCCGCTCCCAGCGCCCTCGCGCTCGGGGCGGTTGCCAGAACTGATGCTCGTCCCAGAAATACTCCTGCCAACTCCTCAGGGTGAAGACGTTGTGCCCCAGGACGTAGGCGGCCCAGGCGCCCAGGTCGACGCCGGAAGCTCCCTCCGTCGCTGTGCCCGGATCGGAATGCACCTCTCCCTCCCGGCCTCTGCAAGGATCGCTGCAATAATCCCACCGCTCACCACCTCTATATTGATGATGGTACCGGCCAGCACGGGTCCGGTACAAGAGTCAACCAGATGAGGTAGAGCGATGAACTCGACGATGGATGCGCCGGCCATCTTGGCCGTGGACCCCGACCGACCCCTGCGGCTCTCCGAACAGGACGGAAATCGTCTCGCGGCGCTGGAGGGCAAGTTCCAGCTGGTCCGCGACTTCACCGCAGGCGTCGCCCTGCGCTACAACACCGGCTTCTTCCTGCACGGACCCGGCGGCTGCGGCAAGAGCCACACCGTCATCGGGGAGCTACGACGCCTGAAGGTCTCCCACCGGGTCTACAACAGCCGCATGAGCGGCCGGGGCCTCTTCGACGCCCTCGCCTTGGCCCCCGACTCGGTCTTCGTCTTGGAGGACATGGAGCAGGTCGTCGGCGACAAGCCGGCCCTGGGTGTCCTGCGCAGCGCTCTGTGGGGCCAGCGCCCGGACGGCGGCCGGGGTCCCCAGGAGCGGGTCGTCACCTGGGCGACCCACGGCAAGCAGGAGGCGGTCTTCTTCACCGGCGGGCTCATCCTGATCGGCAACCGCCCGCCGGGTGACCTGCCGGAGCTGCGGGCGGCCAAGACCCGCGTCGCCTCGATGCAACTGCACGTCTCCGACGACGAGGTGGCGGCGTTGATGCGCGGTGTGGCGTTGGAGGGCTTCCGCGACGGCGACCGCGAGCTGGTCCCGAGCGAATGCCTGGAGGTCGCCGAGTATGTCATTGCCGAGTCGCTAGCCTTGCATCGTCCGCTCGACATGCGGGTACTGCTCGGCTCGTTCCAGGACTACCTCCAGTACCAGGCCGGGGACGCCGGTTGCCACTGGCAAGACTTGGCGTCGTGCCGGCTGAAGGAGCGAGCGACGGCCTTCTCAGTCCCGCCGACCTCGGGCTCGGGGATCGACCGCCTCCAACGCGATCGGGAGATCGCCCGCGAGATCGCCGAGGCGACCGGCGATCGCCAGGAGCGGTTCCTGCTCTGGAAGGAGAAGACCGGCAAGAGCGAGCCGACTTTGTACCGCCGCCTGGCGGAGGTCGGCGCAGGGTCGTTCTCGGATTCTCATGTCGCGTCAAAATGAGAAATTGAGAATCAGGGGCATGGAGGCCCCCTTGTCGTTCGCCGGGACAGGCAGCAGCACAGCGAAGTCCATCGCAACTGGACGAAAAGCGGGCCGAGGCGTGCCAGGCCTTATTTCGGTGGCTCATGATGGATTCCGGGGTGGTAGCTGGTTCGATTCGGAATTGACGACGAGACTGCCGTATCTCGGATCGAAAATCCCTAGAAAACAAGAGGATCTGCGTCAGTCTGATCGGGCGTATCGGTCACTTTTGAACTACCACCCCGGAATCCGGCAAGAGCCATTCCGGTTTGGATTGCGGCATCGGCCGAACGGCCGAATATCCTCGACCGACGATCGGCCCGCACATCGCCCATTCCGGCGGGTGCGGGCCGATCTCGTCGATGGCTTCCATCGGACGCGGATAGGAGGCGTAATTCCTGGGATCGAGCCCAAGGTCCGCGTTGTGGCGAAGGTCGACCAGCCGGCCCGCATGGTTATCGAGAGGGCCGGCGTCATCCCCCCGCGCCTTGCAACCGAAGCTGCAACAATCCCGGCGGGAGTCGGGCATAGCATGGATTGGGAACGAGTTGGCCCGATAGGAACCGACCGGGCGGTCGGAACTTGCTCGCCAGCCAGATCAGCCTTGGGTCGGCCCGACTCGTCCGCGATCTCCCTGTCACGAGCCGACCGCTGGGCGGGCGGCTCTCAATCGGGTCGAGGGCCCCCCTCGTCCCGCCCGAAGTTTGGTACACCGAAATGATCAACGAACCTGCCGAAGACATCGCCGCCCGGCTGGCCCGCCTCGAAGTGCAGATCGGCGAGATCCACTCGCTAATAGTGAACCAGAAGTTGATCAAGGATTTCTACTCGACGGCCGAGGTGGCCTTGGCGCTCGGCAAGGCCGAGTACACCGTGCGCGAATGGTGTCGACAGGGCCGCGTCCATGCCGAGAAACGAGCCTACGGACGTGGCCGTGCCAAGGAGTGGATCGTAAGCCACCAAGAACTTGTGCGGCTGAAGAACGAGGGGCTGCTGCCAGACAGACGCCTGCCCTCCGGCTTCAATTGACGAATTAATTGAGCCTGCCCTGGCCGGTTGAAGGATCACGGCAATTAAGCGACGACGCAACGCAGGATTTCATCCTCGTGGGCAGGGGTGGCTGAGAATTACGAACAGACGACGCTTTGCGCTACCTCGCTTACACTGGGCATCGCGTTTAGTAGGACCAACCTCGCCCCCGCGAGCTGTTAAGGAAGAGCAAGCAACGAATCGTCCACGACCCAATCGAATCCCGATCCTCGATGCTCGCCGTTTTGAATGGCCCTGCGAAGGTCTGCTAATTCCCCACTCCCCTGCCAGTCCGATGTTTCTGCCGGGTCGCCTCCTTACCTGAAAAGCGAATGGACCGCGACCTCCTTGCTCTTCGGGAAGAGGTGACGGTATCTGCGGGTCATCTCTTCCGTCGAATGGCCGAGCAAGTCGTCGATCAATCTCTGGTCCACACCCCGGCTTGCCATAACGCTGGCCAGGCTATGTCGGAACGTGTGGAAGCCGTGGAGCACCTCCCACTTGCTCCCCTTGACCGCACCCCGGAAGTATTTCGTCGCCATCCTAATCCCGATCGGCAGCGTGTTCTCGGTGCAGATCGCCCACGGGCCGCCGGGATGGACGCGAAACCAGCCATTCATGACAGTCGCCAGATCCGGGTGGATCGGGACGTGTCGCAGGGTGAAGGTCTTGGACGTGTCGCTCTTCTTCTGGCGGATCGCCACTGTGCCGTTCGTCAGGTCCCAATCCTCGCGCTCGGAGCGGAGGATCTCGCTCCGCCTCGCCCCGGTGTAAGCAACGAAACAGAACATCGGGTGGAGGAACCGGTGCCGGGCGTGCTCGCAGATGTGGGCCAGGCAGTCCTGGATCTGCGCCTCGTCCAGGTAGAGGCATTCCCAAAGCGTCTCCTCACGCTCGGACGTCCAATCCTTCGACTTCCGCCCGGCGGCGATCTTCCGCTCGATCTGCCCCCAGGTCTGGAATGGCTCCCTGGCCGCCTCCTTGGGGAAGGTCAGCCTCCTCATTGCCCATGGCAAAGGCGCGGCGATGTGCCGGTTATGCAGGCCCCAGTTCCAGATCATGCGGAGCGTCGTCAGCTCCTTCTTGATCGTGACGGCCACCACCCCAGCGGCGGAGCGGGCGTTCACATACGCCTGGACGGCCCGGTGGTCGAGCCCGGCGATCTCTGCCTTGCGGAAATGGGCGAGCAAGTGCCGTCTGTGGACCTCCTCGGTGCCGATCGAGTTGGGCTCTTTCGACCCCTCCGTCAGCTCAGTCTTGTAGGCCGAGAAGAGGGACGGCAGCGTGATAGATTTCGGGCGATCTATCACGCCGATTGGTTGGATGGATTTGCCGCCCGCGAGGATGAAATCTGCGGGATCGGCCCCCGGCGGGATCGTCAGGAAACCTTGCCCGATGGCGGTGATGACCGACTCGGCCCGCCCGCGTAGGGCCTCGGCGTCGGACTCGTTACGGGTGCCGAGCGAGCGGAAGTAGCCCTTGCCGCCGAAGCGGAAGCGGATGCGATACAGGCCGGACGCGGGATCAAGCTGGGTGGACGCCATGCGTGCCTCCTCACCCTGTAAATCCCCTGCAAGACCCTCGCCGTGATAGAAACGTGATAGATGACGGCGTTGTGCAAGGAAAAGGGGCTGCGGCTCTCGCCGCAACCCCTTAACCTGCAACCAGTACCCCCACGGGGACTCGAACCCCGGTCCCTAGGCTGAGAACCTAGTATCCTAGGCCACTAGACGATGGGGGCGTTTGTTCGTTGGTTTGCACCGACCGGACATCCATATACTACCAACAATGCTCGGTGTGTCAAGTCCCCAGATTGCATTGGAGCGAATTGACGCCCAAAGGGGGCGAGCATGCCGGCACTCAAAGGCTGCGGATCGAGGGAAATCCGAGTAGTCTTGGGAGGACGTTGGGCGAGCGAACCAAGGGGACGCAGATTTGAAACGGGGGGAAGGCGAATGCCGAAGGTCATCGCGAACGGTCGCTCGATCTACTACGAAGAGTCGGGGCAGGGGAGGGGCGTCCCTTTGGTCTTTGTCAGCGGCCTGGGGGGCGACCACAGGGCGTTCAGCGTGCCGATTCGCCATTTTGGGTCGCGGTATCGGACGTTGGCCCTGGACGCCCGGGACTCCGGCCAGAGCGATCGGGCCAACGGCTTCTACACAACGGCCGACATGGCCGACGACGTCGCGGCCTGGCTGGTTGGTCTGAACGCCAATCCCGCGCACGTTGTCGGCCACTCGCTCGGCGGCCTGGTGGCGCAAGAACTGGCGATCCGCCATCCGGGGGCGGTGCGGAGCCTGGTCCTGGCCTCGACCCATGCCGGGGGCGACCCCTGGCGGCAGGCGGTCCTGGAGTCCTGGGTCATGCTCAGAAGGCGGACCGAGCCCGGCGAGTTCACTAGGGCGAACCTGCCCTGGCTGGTTGCCCCCCGGTTCTACCGCAATGCCGATCAGGTCGAAGGGCTGGTCCGGTTCGCTGACCGCAATCCCTGGCCCCAGGACTCCGAGGCGTTCGCCAGACAGGCCAGGGCCGCCGCCAGGCACGACGCCCGCGACCGCCTCGGCCCGATCCAGGTCCCGACGCTCGTTCTGGTCGGCGAACACGACCTGATCAACCCGCCTCCCGTGGCCCTTGCCCTGGCCGAATCTCTCGCTGACGCTCGCCTGCGGGTCTTGCCGGGCGTCGGTCATCTGCCCCACGTTGAGGATAGCGCCGGCTTCCGCGAGGCCCTGTCCGATTTCCTCGACTCACTGCCGGTTTGACCCGGAGAGGGCTGGCCCTCGGTCCCTCGTCTGGTTCGTTCCCGAGGAGCCTCGGAGGTCACAAGAGATGACACGGTTGCCTTCGATTTTCCTCTTGTCAGTCGTGTGAAGCACGCCGTCTTCAATGGGCAATGTCGGGGGAAGATTTGGCGGGCTTCACACGACTTACCAGACTGCCAAAATGGCAGGTGGCTTCGCTCGGCGCACCGGGCAGAACGGTGCCTCGCTGACGCGTCGGGTTGCGATGGCAGAAGAACGGTGTGCCTCGCTGACGCGTCGGGTTGCGATGCCAGAAGAACGGTGCACCTCGCTGACGCGTCGGGTTGCGATGCAAGAAGAACGGTGTGCCTCGCTGACGCGACGGGTTGCGAAACCAGAACCGTGAGCAACGGATCTGCTTCTTCGAAGCCCGACGCGT
>JBDTIR010000805.1:0-2895 GCA_039936275.1 Isosphaeraceae bacterium
GGCCAAGGTCGAACCCGGCGCCGGACTTTCGTGCGCGAGCAAACAGATCGACCAGAGGCAAAGAAACGGTATGGTCCCCATCGTTTGGACGTTGGCCTCTCTATTGGCACGTTTGAGTATCGATCCCTCTAGATCAATCTATACGTCCGCGGGCCGATTCCGGCAAGGCCGTCTGGCCCGATTCGCATCAAATTTTTCCCGGGTTTCGACGGATTCACCAATTTTGACGAGTTGCTCTTGGGATTTCTGCTGACGCAAGCCACCGTAATCAAACGAGGCAGGCCATTGACTCGCGGCCTGTTTCATTGAACGCTGTTCAAAAGAAGTCCCGGTCGATTTGACGTTGGATTCAGCCTGATTCGTCAAAAATTGGTGGAGAATCCCCGATGGCCATGAACACAACCCATCGCCACAACGGGCCAGGACGCGGACTCCTGATCGCCGGGCTCGTGCTGGCCAGTCTCGCCGCTCGGCCCTGTTCAGCCGACGACCCCGCTTACCACAGGCGCTGGTTCTATTCCGCGTTCAATCTTCAGGTTGAGGCGAACGCCGACCGACTCATCGACCTGATCGAACGCGCCGGCAAGGCCGGTTATAACGGCATGGTCCTGGCCGATTACAAGTTCAACGTCCTCGACCGCGTGATACCAGCTTATGGCCGAAACGCCGCCCGGGTCCGCGAGTCGGCTGATCGTGCGGGCGTCGAGATCATCCCGGCGGTCTTTCCGATCGGCTACAGCAGCGGATTACTGGCGCACGATCCGAATCTTGCCGAAGGTCTGCCGGTCAAGGATGCGCTGTTTTTGGTCAACGGGCGCGAGGCCGCCCTTGTGCCTGATCCCGACACTGTCTTTCGCAATGGCAGCCTCGAAGAGACCAACGGCAACCATTTCACCCGGTTCTCGTTCCAGGACGATCCGGGTAAGGCCACCGTCGCCGACCTTGAGGTCGCCCATCAGGGTCAAGTCTCGTGCCGGATGCGCGACACGGCCAAGGTGAGCACGTCGGCCAATGCTCGGCTGATCCAGAAAGTGAAGGTACGCCCGCACGCTTGCTACCAGTTCTCGGCCTGGGTCAAGACGAAGGATTTTCAGCCCAATGGTGAGTTTCGCCTCCTGGCTCTGGGCGCCTCGGAGGGCGGTCGGCCGTTGACCTTTTATGAAGGGAAACTCAAACCAACGCAAGACTGGACCCGGATCAGCGTCGTGTTCAACAGTCTCGACCAGAATGAGGTCAACCTTTACGTCGGACTCTGGGGAGGCGCGGACGGCACTCTCTGGATCGACGATCTCGGTTTTGAAGAACTCTCGATGGTCAACGTGCTTCGACGCCCTGGCTGCCCCTTGACGGTGAAGTCCGCCGACGGCGCGACGACCTATGTCGAGGGGCGGGATTACCTGCCTGTCGCTGACCCGAAACTGGGTCAGGTCCCTTACGCCGGGGAGTTCTCATTTGATCACCCACCCGCCCCTTTGCGCGTGGCCACTGGTTCGCGGATCAAGGACGGCGAGACGCTCAAGGTAAGTTGGTATCATCCCGTCCTGGTCCACGGCAATCAGGTCGCCTGCTGCTTGACCGAGCCCAAAGTTTACGACCTTTTGCGCGATCAAGCCAGGCGGGTGAATGACCTTTTGCACCCGAAGACATTCTTCATGTCTCACGATGAACTGCGCGTGGCCAACTGGTGCCGAGCTTGCCAGGCGACCGGACGGACTCCCGGCCAGCTCCTGGCCGACAACGTGCGAGAATGCACCGCGATCCTCAACCAGTTCAATCCCCGCGCCGAGGTCGTCGTCTGGTCGGACATGTTTGACCCGAACCATAATGCCGTGAAGAGTTATTATCTCGTCAACGGCACCTTGGCGGGTTCCTGGGAAGGTCTGGTCCCTCAGGTGATCGTTGCGAACTGGAACAGCGGCAAGGCTGAGGCAAGCTTGCGATTTTTTGCCGATCGCGGCCATCGGCAAGTGCTCGCCGGTTTCTACGACGCCGGCATCGACAACTTCCGCCAATGGGACCAGGCCGCTCGCGGCGTGAAGGGCGTCGACGGGTTCATGTACACGACCTGGCAAGCGAACTACAGCGACCTGGATGCCTTCGGCAAGGCCATGCGCCGGGCGAAGTGAGTTTGACGCAGACCAGTCCCGCGCGATCCAGAATATCTCTCCCGGGAACTGACTCGAAACGTTACACTGGTCAAGGTCGATCGGACCGTTGGCCTTTGGGGAGGTCCCTGGGCGAGGCGGAATCCGTTTTGAGCCGATCGCGTTGAGCCGTAGGAGCGAAGGACGAGCGATGCAGAAGCCGCGCCTGATGACACCCGGTCCCGCCCCCGTTCCTGAGGACGTCTTGCTGGATTTGGCCCGCCCGGTCATTCACCACCGCTCGGCCGAGGCCAAGCAGGTGATTACCGATGCGGCCGCCGACTTGAAAGAGGTCTTTCAAACCAAGAACGACGTCTTGATTCTCACCTCCTCGGGCACCGGCGCGATGGAAGCGGCAGTCGTCAACACGGTCCCTCGCGGTAGCAAGGCCATCGTGCTCAACGCCGGCCACTTCGCCCAGCGCTGGGTGAACATCTGCAAAGTCTTCGGCGTCAACGTCATCTCGATTGACACCGAATGGGGCCAGACGGCCGACCCGGCGCAGGTTGAGAAGACCTTGGCCGAGCACCCCGACGCCGTGGCCGTCTTTGGCACCTTGAGCGAAACCTCCACCGGCACCGGCCACCCGATCGAAGCCATCGGTAAGGTCGTGGCCAAGACCAACGCCGTCTTCGTGGTCGATGGCATCTCCGGCGTCGGCGCTATGGAATGCCGGACCGACGCCTGGAAGATCGACGTCCTCTGCGCCGGCTCGCAAAAGGCCCTGATGCTGCCGCCCGGCCTGGCCTTC
>JBDTIR010000806.1:0-5928 GCA_039936275.1 Isosphaeraceae bacterium
CCACCGCCAGGCCGCCCAGCGACATCAGATTGAGCGTGTCGCCGGTCAGGTCGAGGAAGACGAAGCTGATCATCAGGCTCAAGGGGATCGCCAACGAGGCGATCAACGTCGCCCGCACGCTCTTGAGAAAGAGTAAAAGAATGACCACACTGAACATGCCTCCGATCGTGATCGCGTCGCGCACGTTGGCGATGGCGGTTTTGACCAGTGACCCTTGGTCGTAGACCGGTTGGATCCGCACGCCTGGCGGGGCCGACCTGGCGGCGTCGGCCAGGACCGTTTCCAGGTTACGCGAGACGGCCAGGGCGTTGCCGCCGAGGCGGCGAAAGACGGTCAGGGCCACGGCGTCTCGGCCGTTGGACCGGATCGCCATCGTCCGGTCCTGGTGCGAAACCGTCACCCGGCCCAGATCGCCCAGGCGGATCGGCTGGTCGTTCTTGTGGACGATCACCCGGTCTTCCAGGTCCAGGGGGTCTTTGGCCTGGGTGTCGGCCAGGACCTGATATTGTAAGGTTTCGCGGTCGAGCCGGCCGACGGCCTTGAGCCGGTGCTCCTTGCCCAGGCGGTCGGCGATGTCGGCGATCGACAAACCCGCGGCGGCCAGGGCCTGAGGCTCGACCTCGACCAGGATCTCGCGGACGTCTCCTCCCTGCACCGTCACGTAGGAGACGTCAGAGATTCGGGTGATCCTGGGGCGCAGGTCGTAATACGCATAATCGTACAGGGCCGACGGGTCGCGACCGCCGGTGACGACGAACGAGATGATCGGGAAGACCGACGGCGTCTGTCGCTCGGTGATCGTGGTCGTGCCCGGGGGCAACGTGGCGCCGACCTCGGCCATGCGGGCGCGGACGTCGTTGAGCGCCTGGATCATGTCGGTGTTGGGGGCGAACTCGATCGACAACTCGGCCGCCCCACGCACCGATTTGGATCGAATGCGAGTTACCCCCAGGACGATGCTCGTGACTTGCTCGATCGGCCTGGTGACGGCGATCTCGACGTCCTTGACGGCCAGGCCAGGGGTTTGCGCGATGACCACGATCCGGGGAAAGGCGACTTCCGGGTAGATCCCGCTGGGCATCCTGAGCATTGAGTAGAGGCCGAACGACGTCAACAATGCCGTCGTCAGAACGATCAGGCCGAAGTAGGGTTTGGCTCTCGAAACCAGATTGAATCCGCCGTCGGCCGGCCGAGCTTCGGCGGCTGGTTTCAGGGTGACGCTCATCAGTGCGGCTCCGCACGGGCGACGAACTTGTCATTGGCCAACTTGACCGGGGTCTCTTCGGGCAGGTTGTAACCTCCTTCGATGATCACCGGCTCACCGGCCTTGAGGTCGGTGCCCGAGACGGCGATCCAGCCGTCGCGCGCCGGGCCGACCTCGGGATGCAACGAGACGGTCTTGCCGTCACGGACCGTGTTCAGCACCGGGCCTTCACCCAGATCGAAAATCGCGGCGGTAGGCACCTGGAGCACGTCCTTCGTCTCCTCGACGGTGATGGCCACCTTGACCGACTGCCCCAGGGCGAGCTGGTCGTCGAGGTTATCCACCAGAACGCGAACCGGCAGGTTACCCGTCTGCGGGTCGGCCACCCGCCCTTTGAAGGCAACACGGCCTGCGTATCCTTGCTCCTTCGGGTCCGGTTCGGTCCCCCTGTCCAGAATCCTTGGTTCGGCCGACTGGACCCGAGCTGCCTGTCCGGGCCGCACGGCCAGGGCTGAGCGAGGCGGCATCCAGACCGTGGCGAAGACCTGTCGGTTGTTCACCACTTCGCCGATTGGCGTGCCGATGGCGATCGTCTGGCCGGGGTGGCAGGTCAAGGCTTCGAGCACGCCATTAATGGGCGCCCGGATCGTATGGAAGTCAAGATGGGTCTGCGACAACGCGACCAGGCCGTCAGCCGTCTTGATCTTCCCGTCCGCCTCGGCGATCGCCTCGGGCCTCGGGCCGATCATCATGACGTGCAGCGTCGCCTCGGCCGTCTGCTGCTGGATTCGCGCCTGCTCCAGCGTCTGACCAGCCAGGAAGACTTGTTGCCCGGAGACTTCGTGACGAGTCAAGAGCGGCTGGAGCCGGTCGAGCGTCGCCTTGGCCTGCGCGACCGCCACCTTGGCCTGATCAATCGCTAGCTCGTTGGCCTTGCGTTCCTCGGGACGCGGGATCGATTTCAGCAGGGCCAATGATGCCTTGAGCCCGTCGCGGGTACCTGTTTTCTCGGCAAGATCGGCCTGGGCGACCGCCTTGTCCAGCTCGACGATCGGCTGACCCTTCGAGACCGTCTCTCCTTGCTTGACCAGGAGTTCATGAACATGCCCCTCGACCGCGGGGGTCAGGGTGGCAAGCTGATCCGGCAAGGCCTCGCAACGCCCCAGGCCGTCGATGGTCACCGTCATCGTGCCCCGCCTCGCCGCCACGACTCGAACCGAGACGTGGGCTTCGTCATTGCCGGACGTCGGCTCTACGGTTTCCGCGCGGCTGCCGCAGCCGATGAAGATCGCAGGCAGAAGGATTCCGGCATGCCGCCATCGATTGTTCATCAGGATCATCCCCGAATTTCCGCTCAATGGGGTCAGGCCTCAAAGCCGACACTCGTTAATAGCCTACTCGGAGATCCGTCTACGCGGTATGGGTGATTCGGTTAGTTCTTGCTAACAAACGGATATCCACTCGACGCAGGTCCAACCGGGTGCCGATCAATGGGAGCAAGGCCGCTGAGGGCTGCGGCCAATCAGGATGAACGATTGCCTGGCCAAAGGAGGCTGAGCCCATGCGCCGACCGTCATACCGACAACTCGCCCTGCCTTTTGCCTTGATCCTGGGCGGGATGACGGCGCGGGCGGAGCCTCCTTTGACGGTGCCGAAGCCCCTTGCCGGACAGTCCTCAGCAGTCGATCCAGCCAACTCCGAGCCCCCCCGACGATCTTTTTTCGGGCGGTTTCGGGCCCGATCCGTCGATATTCCCGCTCCTCCCCCCAGGCCGAAGAGCCCGGCGCCTCGTCCGCCGACCTTGGATGCGCCGGTGCAGCGGGTCCAGGGCGTGCCAGGCGACATGGGCATGCCGCTCGGACCGGGCCAGCCGGCACCGATCCCCGCGCCCAGCATGCCGCTCATGCCCGACGCCGCGGGCGGTCAGTCGATCAGCCTCCAATCGGCCCTCTATGGGGCCTTGACCAGCAATCCGACCCTGGTCAACATGCGGGTCGGCAACCCGCTCGCCCCCACGGCCGAGGCCGTCGAGGTCGCCCGCCAGTTTCCCACCGCCCTGAACCCAACGCTCTGGATCGACTTCCGGCCGATCAACCTGATTCCCCCCGAACCGTTCGGCGGCTCCGGCGGCGGTGCCAAGACTCCTGGCGGCACGGGTACGACCAAGCAGCAGAACGGCTACTACCGCTTCGGCAACCCCTTCCTCTACCTCTCGCTTCGCCAGCCGCTCGAACTGGGCCACCAGACGACCCACCGCTACCACATCGCCCAGGCGGCGTTCAGCCAGTATCAATGGACCGTGATGCAGGCCGAGATGACGGCCCTGGTACAGACATACCGTTTCTTCCAGACCGCCGCTTATCGTCGCGAGAAGCTGCGCGTGGCCCGCGACTTGGCTGCGTTCAACGACCGACTCTTGCAGTCGCTCAAGGGCCGGTTCGAAGCCAACCAGGCCCTCCCGGCCGACGTCGCCCTGGCCGAGGTCGAGAACGAGGCCACGAACCAACTCGTCGAGGTCGCCAGACAAGACTACGCCACGGCCCTGACCGACCTGCAAAACCAGATCGGCCAGTCCCAGACCGACGGCACCGCCGAGCCGCTCGGCGCGTTCGTCTTGCCCGCCTACATCCCCAGCGTAGACGACCAGCAGCTCATTCAGATGGCCCTGGAAAGCCGCCCAGACATCCACGCGCTTCAGGCCCAACTTGACGGCACCAACGCGAACGTCCGCCTGGCCAGGAGCAACCGCATCCCTTCGCCGGTGATCGGCCCCGAATATGAGATCGACGAGGTCGGCGTCCAGTACATCGGCCTCGTCTTCATCACACCCATCCCCTACCTGAATACCGGCAAGTCCCTGGTCCGCCAGCGCCAGGCCGAATGCCAGCGCGCCGCGCAAGCCCTGGACCAGACCAAGCGACAGATCGTCACGCAGGTCAAGTCCGCCGTATCCAAGTGGAATCAGGCGAATCAACTGGTCCGCCGGACCAACGACCTGACCGAGCGGCTGAAATCCCAGGTTGAGGTCATGAACCGGCTCTTCGAGGCCGGTCAGACCGACGTGACCAAGCTCTACCAGGCCCGCCAACGCCTGATCCAGCTCGAAAACGCCCGGCTCGACGCGACCTGGCAAGCCACCCAGTCTCAGGCCGACCTGCTGACCGCCCTCGGCGCTCCGACCCTCATCAACGCCATGCTCAGCCAGGCCACCCTGGCCGCCACCACTCCAGGCCCGGTCCCTCCGCCGCCCTCGACTCCTTCCCCCTTCCAGCCCTCGCCCGGTCCACCATCGGCTCGCTAAAGAGCCCCTCACCTTGCCAAGATTTTCGCTCGCCATTGCCTTGACTCCAAATAAGTCGGGCGCTCTCGCCCCGCCTTTGAGTTCTCAATCGTCGCGGCGTTGGCCACACGTTGTGACCGCGTCCATTCCAAGGCTCAAGGCGGTCTCCGGGCTCCTGTGAATTCGATAACAATTGGACTTGCAACCGCGTCCCTGGGAAATTAGACTGCGGTTGCTGTTAACGAATACACAAGAAAGGCGGCGGCCGATGGCGAGGGGACGATCTGAGACCTTGACGGCGCGCGAGGCGCAGATCATGGACGTGATCTGGCGGTTGGGCCAGGCCACCGCCGAGCAGGTGCGCGAGGCGTTGGACGATCAGGCGCATGATTCCACGATCCGGACCTTGTTGCGGGTCCTGGAATCTAAGGGTTACGTCACGCATGAGGCAGCCGGCAAGGCGTTCCTCTACCAAGCGGCCATTGCCCGGCAAAAGGCCCAACGGCACGCCCTTCGGAGCATGCTAACGCAGTTCTTCGGCGGCTCGGCCGAGACCTTGGTCCTCCGCTTGATCGAGGACGAGCGGCTCACCGCCGAGCAACTCGACGACCTGCGCCAGCACGCTCCCGAGGCGAAACCGCAAAATCCGAAACCGCGAAGGATCAAGGGCAAAGGCACGAACATGGGAGAATGATCAATGTTTGACATCATCGGCCTATCGTTCTCGAAGGAATGGACGCCCGTCGTCGTCGCGCTCGATCTGATCGTCAAGGCGACGGCGTTACTCGCTGTCGCCTTCGTGGTCCATCTCGCGGTCGGGCGACGCCGAACCCTGGTTCGATCCGCGCTCTGGAACGCCTCCTTGATCGGCCTCTTGCTCCTGCCGGCGTCGAGTCTCGCGCTGCCTGGACTGAGTATTTCGATCCCAGGGACGCGGCAACCACCCCCTGCCCTTGCGGCGACCCCGGAGACTCGGGCCGTACCTCATGTTTCGGATGCTTCGTTCATCGATAAATCGCATTTTATGGATGAATATATTCAAGAAGAACAAACCGACTCGGTTGCGCCCACCCTCGCCGCCGGGCTGCCAACGGCCCATCGCCTTCAAGGGGCGGTCGTCCCCGCACCTCGGGGCCGAAGGCTGGACGTCGCTTGGCTGATCCCGGGCGTCTACGTCGTGGTCTTGATGGTCCTTTTGGCTCGGTTCGTCGCTTCTTTGGCGGCGGTCGATCGTTTGAGGAGGCGGAGTGAGCCGATCGAGCATCCCGAGTGGGTCGATGCCTTGGAGCGTTGGCGAACCCGGTTGGGGATCACTCGCCAGGTCAAGCTGTTCACGTCTGATTATGTCTCTGTCCCGGTTGTCGTGGGTTGGCTCCGCCCGTCGATCCTCTTGCCGGATCGATTGGCGACGTTGGCTGGGCGTTCGCGGATGGATGCGGTCCTT
>JBDTIR010000807.1:0-1670 GCA_039936275.1 Isosphaeraceae bacterium
CGGCGGCTCCGTGGAGTGGGCCGGGCCGGTCTTGTTGAATCGAGGCGCGAGCATCGGCGTCGACGCGGGAACCTTCACCCTTTCCGGCTCCTTGGCCGGTACCGCCACTTTGCCGTTCTCGAAAGACGGTGCGGGCGAGCTAGTGCTCGACGGGAACAACACGTTCCGGAGCGGCATGTTCGTCAATGCGGGAACGGTCACCTTGACCAACAACCATTCGCTGGGCACGCAGACCGGTTTGGTCGCGGTGCGCGACGGTGCGACCCTGGCGATGCGACCCGGACTGACCTTCCATGCGCCGCTTGACCTGATGGGCAACGGATTCGGCGGAGCAGGGGCCCTGCGCAGCCTTGGCGGGGTGAGTCGCTGGGACGGGGCCGTCACCTTGCGGTCAACCGAGGTCACGATCCAGGTGGATTCCGGGCAGATGACCTTTGGCGGCCGGGTGAATTCCCTTGCCGCCTTCCGGCACCTTTACAAGACCGGGACGGGAACCCTGAGCATCGGCGGTGTGACTTACGTGTAAGCGGCCAGGTCGAATCCGGTTGGTTCCCGTGGTGCGTGTGCGGCGCGTCCGTTCTCTGAACGTCCGGCATATTTCACACGCCCCACCAGAACCGATGGGTCTTGAGGAACGTGTGGAGTACGCTGATTTCCGTGACCAATCATCATCAATGCCCCGCATGACAAGCATGCGGGGCTTGTGTCGTTTCTTAACTATACTTGGTGATTCCAGGGCGAGGGATAGGACGGTTCGGCGCATCGCCCCAGGAGTACTCGGAGGGGGTGAGGACTTCCTGGGAGTTCATCGCCATGTCCCAGGTGATGACCTGTCCAGTATAAGCGGCGTTCCTGCCCATGATCGCCAGCAAGGTGCTGCGGGCCGCGTAGAGGCCGTTGTTGATCGGCTCCCCTTTGCGGATCGAGGCGAAGAGGGCGTTGTGCTCGTTCTGGTACATGTTGGTCTTGGGACCGCGATAGCGCCAGTCGGTCTCGCCCTTGATCTTGCCGCCGAAGACGTCGCAGATTCCTTTGGCGCCGAGGATGTAGTCCTTGACGCGCTGCTCGGAGCCTCGCCAGTGCCGGCAGTTGTGGTAGCCTCGGACGTTGTTGGGATACTCATAAACGATCGAGAAGTGATCGAAGATGTTCCCGTAAATCGGATCAACCCGCACCTGACGGCCGCCGCTGCCCCAGCACTGGATGGGTGGTTCGTCGCCGAGGGCCCAGGCCATGGTGTCAATTCCGTGGACGGCCTGCTCGACGATGTGATCACCGCTCAGCCAGGCGTAGTAGTACCAGTTGCGCATCTGGTACTCCATTTCGGATTTGACCTCGTCGCGCGACTTCCTCGGTTCCCAGACGCCGCCCGAGTTGTAGGTCGTCTCGACGGCGACGATGTCGCCGATGGCACCGTCGGCGACGCGCTTCATGGTCTCGCGACGGGGGTCGTCGTACCGCCAGCAGAGGCCGGAGACCATGGCCAGGTTTTTCTTCTTGGCCGCCTCGATGGTCGCCATGAACGACCGGACCCCGGGGGCGTCGGTGGCGATCGGCTTCTCGACGAAGGCGTGAATGCCTTTCTCGACGGCATAGGCGGCGTGCTCTGGCCGGAAGCCAGGGGGCGTGGTGAGGATGACCACGTCCACCTGGTCGATCACCTTTTTGAA